>JAKQPD010000130.1 GCA_029564935.1 Bacteroidota bacterium | reverse complement strand
CCTCCTCCGCTACCTCCTCCGCTACCTCCTTCGCTACCTCCTCCGCTACCTCCTCCGCTACCTCCTCCGCCAAGGCTACGGAGGACGAAGAAGGCTACGGAGGGCAAAGTCCTCCTCCGCCAAGGCTACGGAGGATGAAGTTGGCAATCCCGCAATTGCGGGACTGAAACATTGAAACACTGAAACACTGAAACCTGGAACCATCCTTCTTCGCCAGCCGGCGGATTCGGATTGCGAAGCCTGTGCTCTGCGCCCTCGACCTGCGCTTTGAGCCCTCCGGCCTGCTTTGGCTGGCAAAACTCATTTCATAAAAATCATCCGGGTTTGTGCAAAAATATAAATAAATATCCCAAATTGGGAAATCCGAAAAATTATTTTTAAATTTGCGAGATGAGGATTATCGCATTCAGAACTTTGAAAGAATTTTTTGAAAGACCGGAATTTGCTGATTCTGAGGTTTCATTACGAGCATGGTATCATGATGCAAAAACAGCCGAATGGGAAAATTCTCATGATTTGAAACAACAATACAAGAATGCCAGCATTATTGGAGAAAGCAGAGTTGTCTTCAATATTAAAGGTAATAAATATAGATTAGTTGTTGCGATTGATTATGAGTTTCAGGTAATTTTTATAAGGTTCATCGGAACTCATAAGCAATATGATAAAATAGAAGTTAAAAAGATTTAATGATGGAAATCAGACCTATTAAAAACGAGACAGATTATTATGACTCACTTCGAAGGATTGAGGAGTTGTGGGGGGCAAAAAAAGATACTCAACAGGGTGATGAACTGGATTTGCTTGTAACGTTGGTCGAATCTTATGAGATGAAACATTATCCGATAAGTCCACCTGATCCTGTAGATGCGATTAAATTCCGTATGGAACAGATGGGAATGACCAGGGCGGATATGGTAAAATACTTAGGCAGTCAGAGTCGGGTAAGTGAGGTCTTAAATGGGAAAAGAAAATTAACCCTTGGTATGGTAAAAGCTTTATACAAAGGTTTAAAGATACCCGCTGAGATTTTGCTGGCCTGACTCCTCATCACTAACGACTCACCACTTATGTTCTCATTCAGATTTTGTAACTTTAAATCAAAATTGAAGCTATGTCAACGAAGGAAATAAAGGATAAAATATATAAAGTCCTTGATAATATGTCAGATGATATATTGGAGGATGTTTTAAAATACCTTAAGTCATTGACTAACAAACCAGGAAGCAATATTATTCTATCACAAAATCTTGGTCGGATCCTGGAGGAAGATAGAAACCTGCTGGAAAGATTAGCACAATGATTACTGTTGATACAGCTATTAAAATTCAAAACATCCTGATAGAGAAATTCGGTGGTACTTCCGGTGTCAGAGACCGGAATTTGTTGGAATCGGCACTTTTTCGCCCTTATCATACTTTTAATAAAAAGGAATTATATAAATCTTCAATAGAGAAAGCAGCTGCTCTTATTGAAAGCATTATTACCAATCATCCGTTTCTGGATGGCAATAAAAGGTTTGGTTATGTAGCAATGAGGTTGTTATTGTTGGATTCTGACCTTGATATCATAGCTACGGAAGATGAAAAATATAAGTTTGTAATCTCAATTGCTACTGGAAATCTCAAGTTCCCGGAGATATGCGACTGGATTTACAAACATCAATTAACGTAAAGTATTCTTAACTCACTACTCGCCCCTCATCTTCAAGTTGGCAGTTAGCAGTCCTCCTTCGCCACCTCCTTCGCTGAAGCTACGGAGGTCAATGAAGGCTACGGAGGACGAAGTTGGCAGTCCTCCTTCGCCACCTCCTCCACCTGGGCTACGGAGGTCAAAGCCCTCCTCAGCCGGTTGGCGGATTCGGCTTGCAAAGCCTGTGTTCTGCGTCCTTAATATTTTAAATAATACGGTATATATAATATTACAGAAAAGAGATATGGCAATTTTCATTCCACTGAATGTTATAAGATTGCTGAAAGAGATAATCCCAAGAGGAAATCATAAAATTATGTGGTTATAATCGAAAGATATTATAATAATTTGTGGTTATGATCGAAAAGTATTATATTTGTAAGAGTATTTAAATATGGTTTTAAGACAACTTAAAGATATAATTCTTAATCATCTGTTTAAAAATAAGACAGTTGTAATTTATGGAGCGCGGCAGGTGGGAAAAACCACTCTTGTTAATGATCTGATAAAACAACTGGACGCCCCGGCATTAGTTATGAACGGAGATGATGCTGATATTCGCGATTTGTTTCTGTCTTTGAATGCATCAAAACTAAAACCAGTTCTTGGCAATTATAAGATTGTTGTAATAGATGAGGCTCAGAGAATTATGAATGCCGGACTCGGCATCAAGATAATTCATGATAATTATAAGGACATTCAACTGATAATAACCGGTTCATCCTCACTTGAACTTACTGAAAAGATAAAAGAACCTCTTACAGGCAGGAAATTTGAATTCTTTCTGCATCCTCTTTCCTTCAGGGAAATGGCAGATCATCACGGTTTCCTTACCGAAAAGAGATTACTGGATCACAGGCTGATTTTTGGTTATTATCCTGATGTGGCCTTAAATATTGGCAGTGAGAAGAGAATATTGAAAACACTTGCTTCTGATTTTCTTTATAAGGATATCCTGTCAATCGGAAAAATAAAGAAACCGGTATTGCTTGATAAAATTTTAAAGGCACTTGCCTTACAGATTGGTAATGAAGTGTCATATAATGAATTGGCACAGTTACTTGATTCTGATAAGGAAACAATTGAAAAGTATATCGACCTTCTGGAAAAGGTTTATGTCATTTTCAGATTACCAGGATTAAACAGAAATATCAGAAATGAAATAAGAAAAGGGCGGAAAATTTATTTTTATGATAATGGTATCAGGAATGCTGTTTTGGGAAATTTCCTCCCTCCGGATTCCCGAAGCGATACCGGAGCCCTTTGGGAAAATTTCATGATAAGCGAGAGATTAAAGATAATTTCAAATAATGATGAAGTTCCGATGACATATTTCTGGAGGACAACACAGCAACAGGAGATAGATTACATCGAAGAAATTCAGAACAAGTTCTACGCTTATGAGTTTAAATGGCGTTCAGCAAAAAAACCTTTCCTTTCAAAAACATTTTCAAATGCTTACCCTGTTTCTGAATTTAAAGTAATAACCAGAGATAATTTTTCTGACTTTTTAAATATAGGAATTTGATATCCTTGATAACTCACTACTCATAACTCACTACTTATTAACAAGTTGGCAGTTGGCAGAAAGCAGTCCACCTTCGTCACCTCCTCCGCCTGGGCTACGGAGGTCAAAGCCCTCCTTCGCTACCTCCTCCGCTACCTCCTCCGCCAAGGCTACGGAGGACGAAGTCCTCCTTCGCCAAGGCTACGGAGGACGAAGTTGGCAAAAAGCAGTTGGTTAGAAAAAAGTTGGCAGTTGGTAAAGAGAGAAGTGGGCGATGTACAATGATTATTTGGCAATTGATTCAAAACAAGCTGACGGAATACTTATAATCCTCTAAGGATACTTTAAAACGGTTGACTTTAATTTGTGGTACATCCTGAGCTGATTTGCGGTTATTTTAATATCTTTGTAAGACAGATTTGTAATCATGACAGCATTTGAACTTAAAACATTACTTATTCATCGAATCGCGGAGATCAATGATGTATCCTTTCTCAGGGCATTAAAAACGATTCTTGACACGAAAGCAGAATCTGGCGTGATTCAATTGACACATGATCAACTTACTGATATCATTGAATCGAAAAAGGAGTTCGAAGAAGGGAGGTTCGTTGAGAATAGTGTCCTTGATAAACAGGTTCGTCAATGGCTAAGCGCAAAATAGACTACTCACGACTCATTACTCACCACTCATCGCTCACCGCTCACCGCTCACCGCTCACCGCTCACCGCTCACCGCTCATCACTCACCACTTTCTTAATCTTCTTCCCCGTCGGACTTATTGTCAGCTCTTCCTTCAACTCATAAACCTGAGGGACTTTTACAAGTTCCAGATGTTTTGAGCAGTAGTCAATCAGGAAATCCCTCGTCACGGGAACCTGTGGATCTTTCCTTATGACGACAGTTGCTTTTAATTTTTCACCTTCAATTTCATCCTCAATTCCTTCAACGGTACAGTCAATTACATCCTGTATTGAAAGGATAACAGCTTCTATTTCCTTCGGACTGATACGTTTACCCCGGACTTTTATAATCTCTTTCGAGCGGGCTGTGAGATAAATATACCCTTCCTCGTCGACCGTACCAAGATCACCGGTATGAAGCCATCCGTTCCTTATTGTATTTTTTGTGCCTTCATCATCGGCAAAATAACCCATCATGATATTATCACCACGGGCTATCACTTCACCGGTTTCCCCGGGCTTAATAGCTTCTCCCTTTTCATTTACCACTCTCAGTTCCACGCCTGGTATTCCTTTACCCATCGATCCTTTTTTCGATTCATATAATTCAGGAGGAAGCCAGGACAGCCTTGCTGTGGCTTCTGTCTGACCGTACATGACAATAAACCTGATCTCCGGATGACTTTCCCTGAATTCATCAATGAAAATGGGAGCAAGCTTGCCTCCGGCCTGGGTAACGTATTTAAGATCCGGAAATTTTGTTTTTTTGAAAGAATCTGATTTTCGTAAAAGGATCTGAAAATGTGTCGGTACACCTGCAAACCCCGTGCATCTATAATCCAGCAGGTTTTTAATTACGCTTCCCAGGAAAATAAATGAATTATTGAATACAATTGATCCACCCACTCTCAGATGTGTATGCAGCAGTGAAAGGCCATAACAGTAATAAAAAGGCAGAACGACAAGCATCCTGTCATCATGCGTCAGTTTAAGATATTCAACAATTGAACCTGTATTTGAGATCAGGTTCTTATGTGAGACCATGACACCTTTAGGTTTTCCGGTGGATCCTGAAGTAAAGATTATCTCGGCACATCTTTCACGATCGAAATCCTGGCTGAATTCTTCTGTTTCAGAGTTATCTGCTGAAAGCTCAGGCAAGGTGTCGGGGAATACTGAACCGTTCTTATTCAGTTCCAGTCTTCTGTCAATATCATGTGTCAGAAAAATCAATTCCGG
>JAKQPD010000066.1 GCA_029564935.1 Bacteroidota bacterium | reverse complement strand
GCCGAGAAAGCTGAATCGGAGACCGGATGGCTTTTCCCGGTAGGAGACGAACTGGCTGAACTTGGATATTATAATATGTTCTCGGATATGTTCAGAGCTTATGAGGACAAAACAGAGCCGCTTGAGACATTTTATGATGGTTATATCGTAAATGAAATTATGGATGCCTGTTACCGTTCTTCAAAAACCAAAAAATGGGAACCCGTAAAACTGAAAGTATGGAGGGGCAGGGAGAAAGCAGAACCTGTTTCGTCGGTCCGGGAATATGATAAGGGCCATATTTTCGTAAAAGAAGAAAGGATGCCTGACGGAAAGATCAAAGTAATCCTTAAAGATAAAAAGACTGGTAAAATATCTCAGATCATTAAAAAGAAATGATCTGATCTGTTTAATTCATAAATAATGTTAATTCACTGTATGCCTTTGTGTTACTTTGTGATAACCTTTGTGCCCCTTAGTGGTAAAAAAAAATTAACCACAAAGTCGCTCAAAGGTCCCGATAGCTATCGGGAACACAAAGGATACACAAAGGATATGAATTATGGAAACTGACATAACTTGCATGATTTTTGTTATTGACAGGCAGAAATCCCGTTCCGGTCAAATATAAGTTCTCCGGCAGAGTACATACGGGGCATTTTCAGTAAATTTGTACCTTAATCTGAAACCATGAAGAAGTTTGTATTTTACACATTGGCCCTTGCGGTTCTGATGATGTCAGTATGGGGATGTAAGGAAGATCCGCTTACGGGAGAGGAAGATCCGGTTATCCCGCACGAGACTCTTGTTACCAACAACTGGATAAAGGAAAGTATGGAGCTTTATTATTACTGGAATGATAAGCTCCCGACAGGAATTGATTATACAAAAGAAGCTGATCCCGAAGCATATTTTTATAAGCTGGTTTATAAAGAAAAGGATAAATGGTCGAGAATAGAAAGTGACTATAAAAAGCTCGAAGCTGAGCTTAACGGGGAGCCGGTCACGATGGGATATAATCCCTCCTTTTTCCTGATTGCGAATAATAAAGTCGTTATAGCGGTTAAATATGTTTATCCGGGTTCTCCTGCAGCTGATGCAGGGCTAAAGAGGGGGGACATAATCCTTTCGATCGATAATGCTCAGCTTGACACATCCAATTATTATGACCTTTACTCCGGACCGGCTTATTCCGTTCAGCTTGGCAGGCTTGAAGGTAACACACTGATGCCTACAGGAGTTTCTGTGTCCATGACTGCAAGGGTTACAAATACCAATCCTTTAATTTACCATGAGGTACTGGATATAGATGGACATAAGATCGGTTACATTGTTTATGTAGAATTCATTGCCGGTGAGGATGATGTACTGCTCACTGATATTGATAATATCTTTGATGAGTTCAAATCAGCAGGGATTTCAGACCTTATTGTTGATGTTCGTTATAATCCCGGAGGAGAGATAGATGCTGCGGTTCATCTTGCTTCCGGGATAGCTCCGTTTACAGTCGCAAATAACAAGGATGTACTTATAAAACTCACATATAATGAAGGTCTGGAATCCTATTTGAAGACCAGTGGCCATCTTGAGTTTCTTTCCAACAAGTTTGAGCCGCCATCCGACAGCCTTACCAACCTCAACATGAGCCGTGTATATTTTCTTACAACATCAGGTACAGCATCGGCCAGCGAGCTTGTGATAGTAGGGCTTGATCCGTATATGGATGTGATCAGGATAGGAGAGCCGACATACGGGAAATATGCCGG
>JAKQPD010000046.1 GCA_029564935.1 Bacteroidota bacterium | reverse complement strand
CAGATCGGAAGGCTGGGTACCTGTTTCCGACAGAAAGATCCGCGTGGGGATAGTTGGTTACGGTGTCTGCAGATTCGGAGCCGACTTCGGATTCCAGAATCATCCTAATGTCGAGATAGTGGCAGTAAGTGACCTCTTCCCCGACCGCTGTGAAGCCCTGGCAAAAGTTTGCAACTGTTTAAAAACCTATCCTTCTCTTGAAGAACTTGTTAAAGATGATAAAATTGAAGCAGTTTTTGTTGCAACCGATGCACCTTCTCATGCCAGACATGTCATGGATGCCCTCCGGCACGGCAAGCATGTGGCATGTGCGGTTCCGGTTATTTAGGCATCACAGGAGGCACATTCACAGAAGTCAGTTGCATCGGTGTTCCCAGTATCATTGAACATCTGAAGCAGGAAAATAATATTTACAGGAATCCTTTCGGGACCGAGATTGCACAATTCCGGACAAGTGAAAAAGGAGTGTCAAGGATGGGTGTGACCTGGGATACCCCTGGTGACGAAGGAGAGCGGGGAAGGAGAGCGGGGAAGGAGAGCGGGGAAGGATCCGCGGTCAGCGAGGGTCGTTCAACGGAAAATATGAAGGTCTCGAAAAAATCCTGCCGGATATGAAGCGACCACCTCTTCCTCCGGGTGTTCCGGCAGGCGGACACTGAGGTTCACATGGGAATCTGATGAATGAATTCGTGATGTCAATAATTGAAGACCGTAAGCCATTGGTTGACATCGCCATGGTGCTTAACCTGACTGTTCCTGGTATAGTTGCACATAACTCGGCATTAAAAGACGGTGAATTACTGAAGATCCCAGGGTATGAATTGTAATTTGATAATTAGTGTCAGAAAGAAAACTCATCTTTTTTCAAAAATTTCATATATACGACTTCATTTGCCAGGGATAGTTCCGTTTAATTTCTTTTCAAATTAATGTTTTCCCAGGATTTTCAATTTTTCCTAACAGATCTCTGAAAATATGTACATAATTTTTGCCCATCAGGCATACCAATCCCATCTAAGATAAGTCAT
>JAKQPD010000038.1 GCA_029564935.1 Bacteroidota bacterium | reverse complement strand
CCATCATCACTTGTTAATATTACGAGCGGCCATCTTCTGGACGGGTCCGGATTATATACAAGAATATACCTTCCGTCAGAGATCCTTTGTCCCCATACCTTACCCATCCCTGAAATAAGGGTCCCGGGTTTTTCCGGCTGTACCCATGTCATTCCTTTATCATGGGATACTGTAACCCACCTGTTTTTACCGATACCCACTATGGCGCCATCTTTGCGTTCAAAGAAACACATTGCCTTGCCAAAATTTCCGGCACTTTGTTTAACCAGGGAATCTCCTTCCCAGTTTTGCGGATCGTTCCACTTCATCCTGTTTTCAGGATCGAGAAGATTCCCGTAATCCTGCTGAAGCAGAAAAAGGTGATCCGAAAGAAGCTGATCACAGGCTTGTACAAATCCTTTATCTGCTGCGGTGGTATAGAAAGGAGGTATGGCGGGTACTTCTTCAGGCGGCCGTCTCAGTGTAAATACTTCTCCAAATGAATGATTGGATTTGAGTTCGCGTACAACAACAGCGTTTTTCCTGCGTTCACTCAGCTTGTCGTGGTTTGTCCGTAATCCGGCTATAATAAGCATCCTGCCATTCGGTGCCAGGAAGAAATACATCCTTATTGGTGTTGAAACACCCTGGGGGAACATCTCGACAGGCTTTGTCCAGACCTTACCATCAGCCGATGAACTGATCAGCTCCCTGGAAGGCCATGTGTCTTCATCAACTTCACAGGAGTTCCAGCCAACATACATACGGCCTCTCCATACTGCTATATCAGGGTGATGATGATATGTATATCCATAACCTTCGGCTTTTTCGGGGTGTTCCCTGTCGGAACGGAAAACAGTATAGGTCTCCAGTCCGGGAACAACAGGTAACCCTCCTGTTGTAATATCAAAGTTAAGTGAAGTCAGAGGTGGAGCATCAATTATAAGAAGCTCATTAGTTTCCCCGCTGGTTGTCTTTTTCTGCCCGGACGGACAGCCGGTTGAAAAAATCAACAACAGAACCAATGAAAATAGAACAGAGTTCTTCATTTCTAATGTTTTATAAGAATTGACTTTTTTAATGGGCATGTAACAAATCTATTAAAATTATTTATAAGTATATTTGGATTTCTTGATAAACGGACATTTTAATGGCCGTATTCACATATTTTAACATTTTAAAGTGATGAAAAAAACCACATTATTAATTTCATTTTTTATGATGATGGGAATTGCAACAACCAGTTGCGGCGAAAATCCAAGGCTTTTTGCCGGAGGATTCACAAAAGGTGATGAAAAAGGATTAAATATTTATGAGTTTGATAACCGGACCGGGAAGCTTAAACTATTATCACAATCAGATGCCGGTCCGAATCCGTCGTATTTCTGCTTTTCCTCCCGGAATGATCTGTTATATGCTGCCAATGAGGTAATGCAATTCAAAGGCAATCAGGGAGGAGGTCTGACTACCCTGAAGTACGACCCGGTGAAAGCTTCCTTTGAAAAACTTAACGAAATGGTCGTTCCTAACGGTGGACCATGTTTTATCTCAATGTCACCTGACAGCGGATATCTTTTCATTGCCAATTATCCCAGGGGTTCAGTAGCGGTTATCAGACTGGATAAAAACGGGATTCCGGAATCTGTTACGGATACAATTATATATAATCCTGAAAAACCCAATCAATCCCATGCTCATATGATATTAAGCGATCCTCAGGGGAAACATATATATGTCAGTGATCTGGGACTAAACAGGGTAGTTATTTATAATTTTGATAAAGTTAACGGGAAACTTATACAGCTTGAAAACGGAATTATCACGGTACCTGAAGGTTCCGGACCACGGCATTTTACCTTCAGTCATGACGGATCTGAAATGTATCTTATTAATGAACTTGGTTCTACAATGATGACATTCAAAAATGATCCGCAGACAGGATTAAAGCTGATCCAGACACTTTCAACAAGAGGTTTAAAAGAGGTTGAGAAAAATTATTGTGCAGACATACATTTTGGTAAAAACGGGGAATATCTCTATGGTTCAAACAGGGGAGAGAATTCAATAGTTGTTTATAAAACCGGCAGTAACGGGATGTTAAGTCTGGCCGGACACAGTTCGTGCGGCGGCGACTGGCCAAGGAATTTTGTTATTGATCCCACCGGCAATTTTCTTCTTGCAGGCAATCAGAGATCAGATAACATTGCAGTATTCAGAATTAACAGTAAGACCGGAATACCCGAAGGCCCTGTTGACAGCACGATGATGAAGGGGCCGGCTTGTCTGAAGTTCTATTAATTTTAAAATCTAATACTAACCTGTATGAATCACGACAGTCAGGTCGCTGAATTAATTCTTAGCAAAGACAAAATATGGGACATTCTTGTTATCGGCGGCGGAGCCACAGGCCTGGGGATCGCCGTTGATGCAGTGACAAGAGGTTATAAAACAATCCTTCTTGAAATGTCGGATTTTGCAAAAGGTACCTCATCACGGAGTACAAAACTTGTACATGGAGGAGTGAGATACCTGGCGCAGGGTGATATATTACTTGTCGCCGAAGCCCTGAAGGAAAGAGGGATGATGCTTAAAAATGCTTCCCATCTTACGGCTAACCAGGAGTTCGTAATCCCCGCTTATTCATTATGGGATGTAATACTTTATACTGTCGGACTGAAGTTTTACGACCTGCTATCGGGGAAGCTGAGCCTTGGGAAATCATATTTTATTAACCGCGACAAAACATTGAAGCGCCTCCCTCTGCTTAAAGCCGAAGGACTAAAAGGGGGGATTATATATCACGACGGCCAGTTTGATGACTCGCGGATGGCGATTACAATGGCATCGGAATGTGTCAGGCTGGGAGGAATGGCGCTTAATTATTTTGAAGTGACCGGATTTCTTAAAGATGATAAAGGGAAGATTTCCGGCGTTAAAGCAACTGACAGGGAAACAGGTAATGAGTATCAGGTCCGTTCCTTACTGGTGATCAATGCCTCAGGTGTATTTACCGATGTGATCCACAGATTGGATGATCCGTCATCCTTACCCACAATAAGACCCAGTCAGGGAGTACATATAGTCCTTGACAAATCATTTCTTGCAGGCAATTCAGCCATTATGATCCCCAAGACAGATGACGGAAGGGTGTTGTTTGCCATTCCATGGTATGATAAGGTTGTTGTTGGAACAACTGACACACCTCTTAATGATATCACAAATGAGCCTAAAGCTCTTGAGGAAGAAGTAAATTTCATTCTTAATACTGCCGCTAACTATCTGACAAAAAAACCAACCCGTTCTGATGCCCTCTGCATTTATGCGGGATTACGGCCCCTTGCAGCTGATCCGGATAATACAGGGGCTACCAGGGAAGTTTCACGAAGGCATAAGATTAAGATATCCTCTTCAGGACTTCTTTCAATTACCGGAGGGAAATGGACCTCCTACAGAAGGATGGCAGAGGAGACAATTGATAAAGGTATAAGGGCAGGGCTTATTGAAGAGAAGAAATGTGTTACAAAAACATATAGTTTTTACCAGGACGGATTAAAGTTGAAGTCGGAGCGTCTGAGAATATACGGCAACGGGGCAGCTGAAATTGAAAATATGATCGCTGAAGATCCCGGTCTGGGTAAACAGCTTGATGTCCGGCTGCCATATACAAGGGCGGAAATAATCTGGATCTGCCGTAATGAAATGCCGAGGAAACTCGAGGATGTTCTTGCACGCAGAACACGGGCTATGATCCTTGACGCCAGAGCCAGCTCGGCGATTGCCCCGGAGGTGGCGGAGATAATGGCCCGTGAACTTAAAACTGACGGGAAATGGGCAGAAGCACAGGTAGCAGACTATAATAAATTATTGTTGAATTATTTATAAAATATACTGATGAAAAAATTCATTCTTGCCCTTGATCAGGGTACAACAAGCTCGAGGGCGATAGTATTTGACCATAGCGGACTTCCGGTGGCCGTAGCGCAGAAGGAGTTTACTCAGTTTTTCCCAAGTCCGGGAATGGTAGAGCACGATCCCGAAGAGATATGGTCGACCCAGGCCGGTGTAGCTATGGAAGCTATAACAAAAGCCGGGATCGACAGCAAAGATATTTCTGCAATCGGCATTACAAATCAGCGTGAAACAACTGTGGTATGGAACCGGAAAACCGGGAAACCTGTATATAATGCTATAGTATGGCAGGACAGAAGGACTGCAGGTTATTGCGATCAGTTAAAAAATGAGGGACACAGCCGGACAATCCTTGAAAAGACAGGCCTTATAATTGATGCATATTTTTCAGCGACAAAAGTAAAATGGATACTTGACAATGTCAGGGGGGCAAGGGTGATGGCTGAAAGAGGGGAACTGGCCTTTGGCACGGTGGATTCCTGGCTGGTCTGGAACCTTACCAGAGGAAAACTTCATATTACTGATGTTTCAAATGCATCCCGGACAATGCTTTTCAATATTCATACACTGAAGTGGGATGAAGAATTGCTTAAGCTTATGAATATTCCGGCAAATATTCTTCCTGAAGTAAGGTCCTCCAGTGAGGTATATGGTGAAACATCGGGTCAGTTTGCAAGCTCTGTTCCTGTGGCAGGAATCGCAGGTGACCAGCAGGCTGCTCTGTTCGGGCAGATGTGTACGGATCCCGGAATGGTAAAAAATACCTATGGGACAGGCTGCTTTATGATGATGAACATTGGAGAAAAACCAATTGAATCAAAAAGCAGGCTTCTTACCACTGTTGCATGGAAAATCAACGGGAAGACAGATTATGCGCTTGAAGGCAGTATTTTCATAGGGGGAGCAGTTGTTCAATGGCTGCGGGACAGTCTGGGGATCATCAAAAAATCGGCTGATATTGAAAAGCTGGCTGCAAAAGTCCCGGGAAGTGAAGGAGTATATTTTGTCCCGGCATTTGCCGGGCTTGGTGCACCTTACTGGAATCAGCATGCCAGGGGTACAATAACCGGTCTGACACGTGGCTCGACCGCCGCACATATTGCCCGTGCAGCTCTTGACAGTATTGCATACCAGACCCTTGAGGTGCTTCTTGCCATGAAGAAAGATTCCGGGATAGATATATATGAATTAAGGGTTGACGGTGGAGCAACAGTGAATAATAATCTTATGCAGTTCCAGTCCGATCTCCTTCAGGCAAATGTGGTCAGGCCGAAAATAACAGAGACTACGGCGCTGGGTGCTGCATATCTGGCTGGCCTGGCAGTTGACTACTGGAGCGGGTTGAAAGAGATAAAACAGCAGTGGCAGGTGGATCAGATTTTTTATCCGGGTATTGGCGGAGAAGAGACGAAAGGGCTTATTGCAGGGTGGAAGAGGGCGGTCAGGGCGGCTGAGGCATGGGCTGACGGGGCTTAGAAACAAGGCCGGGAGGGGTTGCTTCGTCTCCCGTTTTGCAGGGCAAAACGGGATCCTCGCAATGACGGTGGTACTATGATGAATTAGTAATAACGATAAATAGTAATTTTTATGAATCAGTTTTTTGCAGAATTCTTCGGGACAGCCATGATCCTTTGTTTCGGGAGCGGGGTTGTTGCAAATGTACTTTTAAATAAAACAAAAGGGAATAACAGCGGGTGGATAGTTATAACATTCGGATGGGCTATCGGAGTCTTTACCGGGGTTCTGATTGCAGCCGATGTAAGCGGAGCCCATCTAAATCCTGCAGTGACCCTGGCGCTTGTTCTGGCAGGTAAGTTCTCAGCTTCACTGATGCCACTATATATTTCGGCACAGATACTTGGAGCGATGTTCGGATCGGGACTTGCATGGCTGGCATATAAGAAACATTTTGACGCCACGGATGATGCTGATGCTAAACTGGCTGTCTTTTCTACAATTCCCAATATCAGAAGTTACTGGTATAATTTTATTACAGAAGTTATCGGGACATATATTCTTGCTCTTGCAGTCCTTTATATGGCTCAGCCCGATGTAGGCCTCGGCGCTTTAAATGCCCTGCCGGTAGCTCTGGTAGTCCTGGGATTGGGTATTTCTCTGGGTGGCCCGACAGGTTATGCCATCAATCCTGCTCGTGATCTCGGCCCCAGGATAATGCATTTCCTGCTCCCTATACATGGTAAGAGGGACAGTGACTGGAGATACAGCTGGGTTCCGGTTGTAGGCCCGATGGTGGGCGCTTCTCTGGCTGCATTAATGTTTGTACTGTTCGGAGGAGTATAACAACCGGATATGCGGTTGACTAAAAAAGAAATAGTAAGGTTTATTATTACGGGTCTTCTTATTGTAGCTGCGGCCGTTATAGCATCACTCACCATCGGCCGCGATATTTATTACGGATCACGCGATCAGGGATTATTATCTTTTGCAATTGTCAATTTCTCAGGATATCTGTTCTTCCTGTTCATGCCTGTGGAAATTGCTTTTGTCTACTATCTTACAGGTGAGGTTAACATATTTGCGCTTAATGCAGTCGCGATCGGTACAGCAATTGCCTCGGAATCGATAGATTATCTTATCGGCCTCTATTTCAGTAAGGATGTTATTTCCCGGCTTATAGGGACGAGACGATATGTAAAAGCCGAAAGCAGGATAAGAAAATATGGTAACATTGTTATTTTCTTTTTTAATGTAACCCCGCTCTCGTCTCCTGTAATCTCTCTCGCAGCAGGAATGATCAGGCATAGGGTTAAAGATGCTTTAATCTTTACAATTTCCGGACTGATAATAAAGTATTTTATTCTAACATGGATCTTCCGGTAGGGTGCAGCCTCAACCTTTTTTCCCCATAGCCTTCGACCTAAGGTTTTTTGGGTATTGAGTTTCCCCTCCTTTTTTTAAGGAGGGGTGGCCAGACCACAAAATCATCTAATTTGCAGAAATATAGATGTTCTGGCCGGGGTGGTTTATTTTATTCTGAGAACTAAGTTCCCTTTTCCTGATTACTTTTTAACCACCCCGGCCGGGGAAAGGACAATTGTAAACATTTCAGGATTTGCAATCCCGGGCACCCCTCCTTTGAAAGGAGTGGAAACTTAATTAGCTATATTTATGCTATTTACAGTAGTTTTCGTTATTATACCATCTCTTAAGTTGACGGCTATGCCCTTTTCCCCCTCTCCCGGCGGGAGAGGGGCTCAAATTTCGCGGATTTCAAGTCCCCCTCTCCGCCGGGAGAGGGGGATTTAGGAGGAGAGGTCGAATCTCCGGGAGAGGGGTTGGGGTGAGGGCGAATGAACTTTTTTACCCGTACCACTTCCTTTCCCTCGAAAGATCAGAATTCAAAATTGTATAAGCGATATTTGCATTTTCGACAACCTGGAAATCGAACATCCCGACACAGGCGAAATCTGCTCCGTTCCGGAATGCATGCCGCAGACCGTCCTCGGGTTTGATCGCACCTGCAGCAAAGACTTTATAGGCTATCCATGGTGTCTGGTTCTTTTTGAAGAAATCAGCAACAGCTGTGTCGGACATACACCAGATATTGTCATGTGCCATATTATGTTCCGGTCCATCATCGGGCAGTTCCGGATTGGCAGGATCGATAGGTGTCGCTGACCAGTAATTATGATGATGGAAGGTTTTCATGAAGAAATCGACCCTGATGTCATTCGAAACACACGCTTCCAGTACTGCCATTGAGTGAGCGGCTGTTCCGGCTATCAGTCCCTGATTCCTGATAAACTCAACCGGTTTACGGAGGTCGTCGATCTTCTTTTCCCTCACCACCTGATCGGCAATCCCGCCCATGACAAAAGCACCCAATGCACCATGATCAATTGCCATTTTGATATTTGACAGGTCTTCACCTTTTGGATATGTCTGGGCAAGCCACTGTATCTTCCCTCCACGCTTCCAGTATTTTTCAAGGATCCTGATAGTATTCTCATCACACCTGAAAATAGCTGTATTTATGCCACATGCCTCGCACATCCACATGGTTTCTATAACCTTCTCGTCAGTAAAATATTTCTTCAGCCAGGTAGAAACATAAATAAGGTCCCTTGAATGTGCAAATCCGCTGATGAGATTGCCACCTATCATTATCCGGCTAAGTATATTGTCTTTGATCTTCCCTGCGGGTACCTGTCCCTTCAGATCTTTGACCGATAGTACATTTCCAAGGGTGAGTGAAGCACTGCTGACAGCATCGGTTTTTGCTGCCAGGTTTTCTTCTTCAAAGCTTATCCATCCTCTTTTCTTTGCCATACCGAACAGGGCGCCACCGAAAAGCGGAAGGACTGCAAGATTCTTTATAAGCTCCCGCCTGGAATTGTTATATCCTGAGGGAACTTTTATATTATCAGTGACGGGAAATTTCTTTTCCTTCCTTTTATTATGAATATAGATAAGCTGCCTCTGGATGCTCCAAAGATAATCCGGAGGGAAAGCAGCAATGACTATCAGTACCACTGCCTCAATAAAGTTATAGTTAATGATATAGAAATGGCTTACTGATGGGATTGTTGATGGCATGAAGGGAGGATTGGCCACATAATACAAAATAAGCAAAAGGGCACCTGAGATGGCTGCTAGGCGGGTGAATGCGCCAATGAAAAGGCATATGCCGATTATTATTAGTCCCCATATATTCAGGAAATCAACTATCTGCAGTGTTGTATTATTACTGATGAGCCAGTGAAAGAATCCTGAAAACAGCCATTGAGATTCCATCAGGTAGGCTGCCGAAGACCAGCCCGGATTAAAAAGTTTTGCTATCCCTTCGTACAGGAAATGCCATCCGATAACTATTCTCAGGATAGTGAAAAGCCATATGATAATCTTATTATTCTTCATAAAAATTTTTCTAGAAATCTTTGGTTTTCCAGCCTTTGCGGTAATCGCGGCGGAGAAATTTCTCAGCTTCCGGGAAATTGGTGAACTTCAGTTTATCTGCATCCCAGTCAAGCCTTGTTCCCGGAACCCTTATTGCGACTGTTCCCAGGAGGATAGCTTCGGTCATTGGTCCGGTTTGTGCAAAATGGGATTCAGTCTTCGGCCCGCCCAGACAAGCCACAACAAAGCTGTGGTAATGGTTACCGGCTTCAAACTGCGGTATCTGATAATTTATAAATTTATCTTCAGGAAGCAGAACAGGCATTCCTCCGTGGGGAATAAGCAGTGCGCCTTCAGTTCCGATAAGCATAGCTGATTCTGCCGGATATTCCTTTCCTGAATTAAGATTCATTATCTCAGAAGGAGGATAGAATTCCCCGTCGAACCATTCCAGCGGAAGCATTTTTGTATCAGTCATATCATTTCCCGGGAACATCCATGTAATATGATCGCCCTGCGGCCATACATCTGCCCTTCTGGCTGCCGAATTTTTCCATGATTCCTGTACTTCCGCCTCTACCGATACAGGGGATGTTAGTCCGAGCCCTTTCCAGACTGCATCGAAGATATGGCATCCAATATCTCCCGACCATCCTGTACCAAAATCCAGCCAGGCTCTCCATTTTGTGGGGTGGTAAATATCTGGTGACCAGGGCCGTGAAGGTGCAGTGCCCAGCCACAGATCCCAGTTAAGATTTCCTGGAGCTGCCTCTCCCTGTGCCGGTCTTGGTCCCGGAAGACGGTAATTCTCAACAGCTCCCGGCCGGTTCGAACAAAGATACGCATGTTTTATCTTACCGATGGCTCCGTCTTTTATAAGCTTCACAGCTGCACGATCTCCAGGCCTCGATGCAACCTGTGTTCCAAGCTGGGTTATAATCCCGTATTTCACAGAAGCTTCGGTGAGAATCCGGACCTCAGTTACATCGTGACACATAGGTTTCTGGCAATAAACATGCTTCTTCTTCCTTATAAAATTCCAGGCTATTATGAAATGGTTGTGATCAGGTACTGTGACGTTGACCGAGTCAATGTTGTCTTCTTCTTTTTCAAGTAGTTCACGCCAGTCGGAATAGGTTCTTGCCCCGGGAAGCGCTTCTGAAGCTTTTCTGAGATTATCTGCATCTGTATCACAAATAGCTACGATCTCAACATTCGGATCCTCCCTGAATTTATTGAGGTCCTGCCAGCCCATTCCGCCCACACCGATGCAGGCATGATTTAGTTTGCTGCCAGGGGCTTTGCCACCTGACGAACACCGGATCAGGAACGGTGTGGCAGCAGCAGCTGTAGCAGCCGCCCGGATGAACGTTCTTCTTGATTGTGAGAACCTGTGATTTTCCATGGTTTTATTTTATTTCAGTTTAAAGGTATCCTTTTTCCGTCAGCTGTACATCTGTAAAACCTTCCCTTATTATTAATGAGCATTTCTCCCGGTTTTCTGTACATTATTCCTGCATCACATGCAATTATCTTGTTACCGAAGAAAGTCATGATCTCCTTTGTAACCGTATGCCCTATAACAATATGATCCTTTTCAAAGAATGTAAGAATGGAATCAGCCTGGCTTTCACAAAAGCCTTTGTCGGTAAAATACCCCCTGTACCATACAGGGCCCTCTTCATCAAACAAAAATGAGGCCTCTTCCCCCTTTTTAAGTAATAATGGTTCTTTTCCGATTATCTGTGTTGAAAAGATACGGTTTATCTTTTCAAGCTTCAAATCCCTGCGGATCACATCGGTTGACAACCCTGCATGAACGAACAGGATATTATTGATACTGATTATGACAGGCCTTGTGCGGAGCCAGCTGCCAAGTACTGAATTTTCAGAATAAAGATCACAATAATAGGTGCCTAAGATATTTTCGACATTCCTGTATTTCCCGCTGATATAACTGGTAGCCCTTCCCAGTATCATAAGCTCATGGTTACCAAGCAACAGATGAAGCTTTCCGCCGGCTTTGGAAGCCTGTCTTTCCAGACCATAAAGATGCCACAGAACTTCTGTGACATTATCTCCCCGGTCAAAAATATCCCCGAGAATAACAAGATGTCCCTTCCCGAATTTCCAGTTCAGGTTATCATCAACTATACCATTTTTCTTCAGCAGATTCAGGTAAATGTCATATTCACCATGTATATCTGTGATAACTGCTATGCTGTCTTCTTTACTGTAAGATTGTCTGTATTTCGGGGAAGCAATAAAAGAATAGCGCAGGTCATTGAAATTGTTCAGGAGGCTGAACTTATCTTTAAAATCATCAAAATTAGACCAGGTAAGTTCTTCTTCTTTTAACTGGCTGTTCTCTATCCATTTGATCCTTAAAATATCCTCCTCAAGAAAGATATACGGCCCGTCATTGGTCAGACCTGTGTCTTTCGGTCCGCTGTTAACAGACGAGCCATCAGAAGAAAAACAGGTTATGAAGATGATGCAGCAACCGGCGCAGAACATCTTTCTGATGCAATTTTCTGAACAAATATATTTTCTTAACTGTTTCAACATCTGTCAGCTTTAATGGAATAACTTTACAGATATTTTACAATTTTAACGATAAATTATCAGAAAATGATGCATCCTGCCAATTCAGTTTATAAACTGATAAAGAAATCAGTAGTGATATTCCTGTTTTATCCGTTTTCAGTTTTGATAGCAGATGATGCTGACACCTTATTCCGGTCTGATGAAGTGGTGAAGATGGAGCTCAGGTCAGATTTCAAGGAGATTCAGAAGGATCGTATTGAGAAGCCCGAGCCGCATGACAGTGAGCTTATTTATCATAATCCCGATGGCTCGGAAGTAAAACTTCCCGTAGTGGTTTCTGTAAGGGGTAACTTCCGTAAGAATCCGGTTAACTGCAGTTTTCCACCCCTCTTGCTGGATTTCAGGAAGGGTGATGTGAAGAATTCGCTGTTTAAGGGACAGAACAAGCTGAAACTTGTAACTCCCTGCCAGTCGGACGAGGATGTGATTGATGAATACCTTGTATATAAGCTTTACAACCAGGTTACTGAACTTAGTCTCAAAGTCAGGCTCGTTAAGATACTTTACATTGATACTGCAACAGGTAATGAATTGTTTGAAAAGTACAGTTTTTTTCTTGAAGATAAAGATCATGCTGCTGAGCGGAACGGATTGATTGAAAAGGATTTTTTTCTCACTCCTTTTGCTCTTGAAAGGGAGAATTTTATGAAACTTTCGGTATTTCAGTATCTCATAGGAAATAAAGACTGGTTTGTTACTTCCCGTCATAATATTATTATAATGCAGCAATCCGACAGTACCCGACCGCCTTATGCTGTGCCGTATGACTTTGATTTCTCGGGGTTTGTTAATGCACCTTATACAAATCCTCCACAGGGACCTGAGAATCTGCTGATCGACAGAAGAGTGTTCAAGGGTCTATGTTACTCAGAGGAGGAGTTCGGGAAAGTATTCGATTTCTACAGGGAGTTACGGACTGTTTTCAGATCCATTATCCGGGATCAAAAACTGCTTTCTCCTGCAAGCAGGAGGCATATCCTGAGTTATATAAGCCAGTTTTATACAGTAATAAGTTCTCGCGATCTCATTGCCAGTGAGTTTCTGGGGCATTGTGAGACAAAGGGAATGTACAATATTTCAGAATGAAGATCATGATCCCTTCCTGAAATTCAATTTAACTTCACCCTTCTCTTTGGAAAGATTGATCTCCCTTGATTTTCCATTTACGGTAATTTTATATTTGCCGTAGAAGGCCTGAACAGTAAAAATGCCTTTCTTCCCTGCATTTCCTGAAGTATTTGTCCACCATTCTTTGAATATCAGGTTTTTGTAAGCTTCACCGGTCCTGGTGATGGTCCAGTCGCGGTTATACATCGATGAAGCTGGTATCCAGTTGGCTCCTGCCCAGAAGCCCCACATTATGATTCCCTCAACAGCCGGATGGGCGAAACATATTCTGTAATAATCGGCAAGTTCTTTTGCATTCTGTTCTTCTTCCTGCGGGGTCATTGTAAAGATCTTATCTTTCAGATATTTGGAACGTTGTCCCGGCATATTGAACTCGGTTATCCTGACCGGCAGGTTAAATATTGAAAGTGAATCCAGAGCTCTTTTAAGTTCCTTCCGGTCAAATGTATCTGAATGCAAATGGCCCTGTGCACCAATGCCTGCAACCGGGACTCCCTGACTGAGCATTTTGCGGATATATGCCATATACTCTGTCAGCTTGTTCCCAGTCAGTATGTCATAATCATTCAGCCATAATTTAGCTTCCGGATCTCCGTTATGGGCCCATTGTGCCATCTGCTTTGTTATTTCAGGCCCTAGTCTGTCTTCATAGTAATTGCCGTGAATCATTTCGTTGTTGAGGTCATATTCAGCAAACCTTCCCTTATAGCGGCTTGTAACAGTTTCAGCCCTTTTCCTGAGAGTCTCCCTCAGCTCATCATCATTAAGTTCCTTGACCCAGGCCTGTATAAACCGGGGTATGCCCCAGAATAGATTATGGCCCCTCAGGGGAATATTGTTTTCTTCGGTCCATTTCAGGATGCCATCAACGACCGAATAATCAACTTCACCCTTCCTGGGTTCCATACTTGGCCATTTTACAGCATTCTCTGTCACTGCAGAATTGAAATTCTCAAGAAATTTTTCCTTAAACATTTTCTCATCGCTTTCCTGCCCGAACTTACTGCCCAGACTGTTGGGAATAGCGCATCCGAACCAGAATTCATGACGTAGCTGTTCAACAGTTACTTTGTCACCTTTCCTGGCTTTAACTGTAATAGTCCCTTTGCGATGTGCCAGGGAATTTCGGTCAGCTGATCCCTGTGCGTGAACAGGTTGATTTAAAAACATCCCGGTCAGGATGATAAGGGTTATGCAAATTATTATCCCCCCTAATGGTCTGATGTGGTTTATGATTTTCTTCATGTCAGATATTTAAGTATAAGATGTGGACTATATTATGTGTTATCTACGTATTAAAAAACGTATTATAATACGTAGTTGTAGTTTAGAGCCCGAACTATTGGATGAATGTAAATGTAGCTTATTTTTAGTTTTTGCGGTTGCTGTATGTCATAAATTTATTAATATTACTGTGTAGTATTATTTTCGTTTCTCTTTCTGCTTTCTTGCAGTAATTATTAAAACTTTATATATGGACCGTTCAGAGAAAAAATTTAGCTGCGTTCTTGTATCAGTTCTGTTGGTATTCATCCTGGCAGGCTGTAACAGGCAGTCAGGAGTCGGCACTGAACCTGAAATTAGAGCCGTATGGCTGCATACAGGGCTTTTCAGTCCTGCTGAAAGCAAAGCTGCCTCACAGATGGACAGCCTGTTCTCGTTGTACAGCCGGGTTGGAATAAATAATCTGTTCTGTTATAATTCACTTCCCGGAGAAAACAGCTTTCAGTATGATTATATCAACATGCTGATAACTGAGGGTAAGAGGAAGGGGATAAAGATCCACCCGATATTTTATCCCGGATATACTGTTAACATCGAAAAGGAGCTTGTTGAACATCCCTCGTGGCTGATCCGTGATATGGAAGGAAATCCCCTTCCTCATTTCAACCTGGCAAACCCTGAAGTCAGAGCTTACTGGGTGGAACGGATCAGTGAAGCTTTTAAATATGATATTGCAGGAATTCATCTTGATTACATCCGTTTTCCTACAACACAGGTTTACAGTTATGACAGTCTGACCTGTGAAACATTTAAAGAGATCTTTTCCAGGTCTCCTCTGGAAGTTTCGAAGGATTGCGGCAGTATGATATGGTGTGAATGGATCAAATGGAATTCCGGACAAGTTACAGAATTGGTAAAAGGGATCAGTGAGGCCGTTAAGAATGCCGGGAAACCTCTGGTTTTGGGGGCTGATGTCTTTCCGGATATAGAGACCTCCAATGTTCTGATAGCCCAGGAATGGGGAAGCTGGGCAAAAGAAGGGCTGATCGATTTTATATGTCCGATGCTTTATACGAATGACCCGGAGCTTTTCAGGACTTATATCCGCAGAGCCATTGATGCATCGGACGGGAACACAAGGGTATATCCCGGAATCGGTGTACATACATCCCATAATGATATTACAAAAGAGCTGATTGTTGAAGAGGTAAATATAACAAGGGAAGAAAAGACAAACGGTATGGCATTTTTCTCGGGTTATTCATTCAATAAGGAAATGATGGATACACTGGCGGTGGAGGCGTTTAAGGGGCAGGAGGGGAGATAGAAAGGGTGCGACGGTACGATGGTGCGACGGTA
This sequence comes from Bacteroidota bacterium, assembly GCA_029564935.1. GTDB lineage: Bacteria > Bacteroidota > Bacteroidia > Bacteroidales > VadinHA17 > LD21. The sequence continues at coordinate 21,951 of JAKQPD010000038.1, read as the reverse complement.
CGATGGTGCAACGGCGCAATGGCACAGAGGCACGGGGGAGAAGGGACGATAAGGTGAAAAGGTGATGAGGTGATGAGCCGATGAGGCGCAGGGGGAATAACAGATAATTTTATTAATTGAAATCTACTGCAATGGCAAAAATTTATTATGTGGGAGACTGGTCTGTATCGACAGGACCAACCTATGCTGAATCACCATTCCAGTTTGCACCGAAGGGGATTGAGATCATCAATGACAGTAAATGGCTTAAGGCTGCACTGGAGTCGGATGGAAAACACCAGGTGACCCCGGCAGCAACATGGGATTTTTACCGGCTGGCTCCGGGGGAATATGAAAAGATCCTCGATGAATATGATGTGATCATTTTCAGTGATGTGGAAGGAAAGCTTTTCCAGCTTGCACCTGATTTTTTCATCCCCGGCGAAACCGGTAAGAAAGTACTTGTTTACCCCGACAGGGTAAGGTTGACTGTTGAAGCTGTTGCCGCCGGAAAGGGTCTTATGATGCTTGGAGGATGGTATTCATTCACCGGTGAACTCGGAAAAGGAGGCTGGGGGAGAACGAAATTTAAAAGTATACTCCCTGTTGAATGTCTTGGACATGAAGATCTTGTTGAGAGTACCGAAGGCTTCTATCCGAAACTGACCTCAGCCGGGAAGGGAGTCTTTTTTGAATCGGATTTCGAGGGGATGCCGCCTATCCTTGGATATAATGAAACAAAGGTCATCCCGGAAGGTGAGATACTCGTAACAATTGAAGAGACCGGTCATCCTCTGGTGGCTGTAAGAAAATCCGGAAAAGGAACTGTTCTGGCCTTTACCTCCGATCCTGCCCCTCACTGGGGACTGAATTTCGTGCATTGGGAACATTATAGTGATTTCTGGTTGAAGTGTTTGTCAATGGTGCTGCCCAAATGATCCATTTTAAACCAGGTATAATCATCCTTCTGTTTACAATCCTTCTGGTATCATGTAAAACAGACAGCCGCGAAACCAGGGAGGTTCTGTCGGCAGATTACTGGAAATCCCAGGCTCTTGATCATATAATGCCTTACTGGACAAAGAATGCAGTTGATAATGAATACGGAGCATTTTATACAAACCTTGATTCGGTATGGGATCTTTACGGGAGCCGGAATAAATTTCCCAGCATGATATCAAGGCACCTTTTCAGCTATTCATCAGCTTACCTTATGTCGGGAAATGAAGAATATATCAGGATAGCGGACAGTACTTTCAACTGGCTTATTGAAAAGGCATGGGATAAAGAATATGGGGGATGGTATGACGCTCTTGACGAAAAGGGAGATCCGGTACAATTTTCGAAAACCACGTTTGTCCAGGTCTATGCTATAACCGGACTGACAATGTATTACTTCGTTACCAGAGACAGGAAAGCGCTGGAATATATTGAAAAATCAAACAATCTACTCGAAGATCAAGTATGGGATACTGTCAGTAAGGGATATTTCAATTCGATGAACCGCGACTGGAGTATATCTGACAGTAATAAATCTTTCAGCTCGATGATCACCCCTGTCTCGGGATACCTGCTATATCTGTATCAGGCTACAAAAGAACAGAAATACCTTGACCAGATCTCAAGAATACTTGATGTTACAGCAGAGCATATGATAGATCCCGAAAGTGGCTGGGTGCTTGAGGATTTTGACAGGAACTGGAATTACATCAGCGGAAGGTCTGATGCCCGTGAAATAAATATAGGTCATAATATTGAAGCTTCATGGATGCTCCTGAGGAATTTTCTGCTTACAGGAAATGCGGGACATCGGAAATCGGCAATGATGCTGGCAGAAAAAATTTACAGTTCCGGAGTCTTCCGTAACAACGGAATATGGCTGACTTCGGCAGGAAGGCTTGATCCGTCACTTCACAGTGCGGACACATACTGGTGGATACAGGCTTACGGAAATATGTTCAGCCTGTACCTGTACAAAACAACAGGTGATGACAAATACATTGATGACTTCAGGAAAGGAGCTGTTCTGTGGGAAAACAGCTTTATGGACTACCGGAATGGCGATACCTTTTTCAGCGTCGACTCAACAGCAAAAATTACCGATGCACGGAAAGCTAACCAGTTCAAGGCTTCTTATCATAATATCGAACATTGCCTGCTTAATTATCTGGCAATCAATCTCTGGGTAAATAATGATCCGGTTAAGATTTATTTCAGGATAAGATCGTCTGTTAATGGTGAGCATCTTTACCCACAGATCCTTGAGAACAGTGATATAAAAATTATTAAAGCAATGACTGATGAAGGGAAGACAAATCTTCCGCTAAAGGGTGAAGTGGCAATTGTCCTGCCTGAAATTACTGACAATAAAGTTACTGTCGTTCTCCATAGAAATAATTGAAAGGAATTCATATTTAATAAGAAATTTAAAATGCAAAGGACCAATCTCCGTATAGCAGAATTTATGTTGATAATCGCAGCTATCGCTTTACTAATCTCAGGATGTCCATCCTCGCAGGATAATGTAATGGATAATCCCGGGATGGATATAAAAGTAGAAAACAGAAGATATTCCCCGGGGGATACAGTTCATTATTCCATTTTCCTTAACTCAATAAAACAACCACGAAAAGCAAATATATTTCTGTTAATTCCCGGAGAAGGTGTTAAAGTGCTAACATCAGAACCGGTTGATGGAGAAAAGGGCTGGTTATCGGGAAGTATAATACTGGACAAGGACTCACGGGAAGGTTTATATGTTATTACCGCCGTCCACGGCGAGGGTACTGATATGCTTAAAGCGAAAGGTTCATTCATTTGCGGTAAGGTTGTCATGGATTATGCGATAATGTCAAATTTTGATGAAGACAGCACTCTGGCAGATATGGAGGAGTATGTCAGCCGCTTTATTAACCTTGGCGGAAATGCTTTAAATCTTCATGCCAATATGGCTACAGAAAAAGTGTGGGGAGGCACTGCGAGGGTAAAAGCTATCTGGGCTTCGAAAGTCTGTAAAAATGCGGTTCCGGAATCGGAGGACAGGCTCGAAATGATGCTGGATCTGGCTGATAGAAGAGGGATCCCGTCAATAATAAGCGTCTCATGGGATTTCACCGACAGCACCCTCAGGAACACAGAATACATGGACAATATTGAGGAAATCATTGATGAACAATGGAAAATGTTCGGTCATCATCCGTCACTGGCAGGATTTTATACTTACCAGGAGGGAAGCGGAACTTATTTTGCATCATTTATGAGGGAGTTCTGCAGAATGATCAAAGAAAATGACAGCGGACTTCTCACAATGTGCGCTCCGAATATTGATGATCCGCTCCTGGCTGGATACCTGGCAGCATTTGATGATCTGGATATCATAAATTATCAGGCTCCGATAATGACATCTTACAGGCCTGACAACAGGAAACTATTCCCTAACAGAAGGGTGAAGGATGTCACTTCTCTTTCATCCGGGGCAACAAGGATAAGGAACAAGATCACCCTTTCGCATGTAGAATTCATGGGCTACCTTGAAAACAGTGCGGGAGGGGGATACCTTACCGGGTATAAAAATATTTTCAACCAGTTCCCGTCTGTTGCATCAGCATACGGCCCGGATGGCATCACTTTCTTTAACTATTATACATGTATTTATTTCAATTCACGAAAACTTCCGGCTGAAGCAGCTGAAGCATACAGGGCTGTTTCTGATGGTTTGAAAGCCTACAGGTTAATTTCAGATGCTGTTGCCCGCAAACCTGCCCATGTTGCTTTATATGTCCCATACAGCGACTGGTGCATTGATCGCTGGACAAATTGTTTCCTTCCTGCAACAGATGCTTTATGCAGGCTGGGGATCAGTCCGGATATTATTCCTTTCATCCCTAAGAAAGGTGAAGAGATACTTCCTTTCTACCCGTTGAACTTAAACAGGGAACAACTTCAGTATCTTCTTGATAACAAATATGTTTTAATTCTTCCCGATATTTCAGGGATGCAGGAGACCGACAGTGAACTGATAGAAACTTTTGCCCGTAACGGAGGTGCCGTCATTGCTTTTGGTCCACGAATACCATATGGTGACCGCTTCGACAGAACAAAATTCTGGGGTGCAGGTGAAGTTAGCCCTGTTCAGAATAATTTGAAATTCAGCGGAGTTAAGGTTCGGCGATCACCCGGCATGAGAACAATGCCCAACAGTTCAATATCCTTCAGTCCCGTTGTATCATCATCGTGGGATCCGTCTGAACCTCAAAGGATCGCTGATTTCAACGACAAATCGGCTGCAGTATTCTCAAATAATTACGGAAAAGGGAAAACATACGTAATATCTCTTAGCGTGAATGATGCTGTAAATAATTTCCCGGATCTGCTTCGCGACATTTTTGATGAAGCCATGGATTTTCAGGGAATTAAAAGGCATTTTGACTTCTACGGCATCATAGATAATATGGACATTGCCAGCGGAGAAAATGGAGGGAGATATTCATTTATGGTCTCCAACTATAATGACAAACCCGTAGAGGTTACAATAAAACCATTGGTTAAGAACTGGAAAGAGAATTTTGAACTGATTGATCTGAGATCGGGTTCAGCCGGTATAAAGAATGTCATAAGCGGGACTGATAATTTCAGGATAAAAATAGATCCATGTGATTTTGTTGCCCTTAGCCTGTTCCCCAAAAATCACTAACAATGAAATGCACATTATTGATTTGAAAGACAGATAAAGATGAAAAGAAGGAATTTTATCGGACTTACCGGAGCTGCGGCTCTTTCACCTGTCATTGGCAGGATGGGACCGGGAGTACCTGATGCAAATATCCCGGTTGCAAAAAAAAGTAAAAAGAAAATCACAAATATTGCCGGATACGAACCTGCTGAACTGCTCTCGCTCTACAGGGAATATCTCTTTAATGATTTTCTTCCCTTTATGAATAAATATGTAATTGATCATGAACAGGGAGGTTTTTTCTGGAATATCGACAGAGACGGATCGATAATAACTACAAATAAACGGGCATGGTACGATGGAAGAGGTATCTGGGTATATTCATTCCTTTATAACAACTTCGGGAAGGATCCAAAACATCTGGAGATTGCCCGGAAAGCTGTGGATTTTGTTTCCCGGATTAAACCCGGCAGTACAGTTCTGTGGCCGGCATCCTACAACAGGGGAGGAAGTCCGAACAATGACTTTCCGCAGGATATTTACGGTGATCTGTTTATTGCCGAAGGTCTGGCGGAATTCGCTGAAGCTGTACAGGATATTCAATTCAGGCTAAAGGCAAAGGAGATAATCTTAAAATGTCTTGAGCTTTATGACCGTGAAGATTTCAGGTATGTAGTCGACTATGGCCCCGATGCCCCTCAGGTCCCTGCTCCAAGGGTAACAGGCAACTGGATGGTATTTCTGAGGACGTGCTATTGTATGCTTTCGCATGGTTCCGATCCTGATTTGGAAAGGATCGTCAATCGCTGTATTGATGCTCTTCTGAATTATCATTTCATTGATGAGTACCGCCTTATAAATGAAGTGATGAATCATGACCTGAGCAGACCTGAAGGTCCTTTTTCACAATTTGTATACTGCGGTCATGTGATCGAAACCATGTGGATGATAATGTACGAAGCCGTAAGGAGAGGTGATGATAAGTTGTTCAGGAATGCTTCTGAGAAATTTAAGAGACATGTTGAAGTTGCCTGGGATGATGTTTATGGTGGAGTATTCAGAGCTCTTGTCAATGTTAATGAAAATGTCTGGAAGGTCGATAAAGTCCTCTGGGAACAATCAGAGGTTCTCATTGGAGCTCTTTATCTGCTCGAGAGAACGGGAGATCCATGGGCTTTTCAGTGGTTTGATAAAATGTGGCGCTATGTAATTGAGAATTATCCTCTTAAAAAATACGGATTCCCGTTATGGAATATTGATGGTGACAGGAAAATGACATTTGTAAGACAGGGGAAGAGGATAGAGAATTATCATCATCCGAGACACCTGATGCTTAATATACTTAGTCTGGAGAGGATGGTCGGTGGAGGTCGAAAGGGGTGACAGGGGGAAAGGCGCAACGGCACAGCGGCGCAATGGCAGGGAGGAGCAGGACACTATCATGAATTTAACAGAATGTTGACAGTAAAACTTTCCCCTCCTTTTAAAGGAGGGGAAACTTTTGTGCCCAACAACCCTTCGCTTGACGGCTATACGCCTGAGGGGAAGGGAACGTACTTTAGTATATACCTGTTAATAACAGTAGTTTTCGTTATTAAAATAACATAGTGATAAACTAATTTTTTAAATAATGAAAAGAGTATTACAAATAAAAAATTCAGCGAGGTTTGAATTGAAAGTATTTCTGACGATAACGGGATTATTATGTTTTTCCGGGAGTTATGTTTTTCAGGAGCAATCCGCTGATACAATAAATATCCGAAACAGGCTGGAGTTATTTGTCGATGATTTCCTTATCGGATCGCTCAATAATGCGGAATTAAGGCTTCATACTCCGGTTGATGAGGGACCGGTTATTTATTTTGATAAACCGTGGGAAGGTCCGTTTTCTGCCTATACAACCATCATTAAGGATGGGAATAAATACAGGATGTATTATCGTGGCCGGCCAGTGGCAGGAAAAGACGGAACAGCGGATGAAGTGACGTGTTATGCGGAGTCGTCAGACGGGATGAACTGGATTAAACCTGATCTCAGGATCTTTAACGTGATGGGAACACTTAATAATAATGTCATTCTGAAAGATGAAATACCGGCATCTCATAATTTCTCTCCATTTCTGGATAATAAAAGTGATGTTCCTGTCAGCGAAAGGTATAAGGCTCTCGGAGGACTCAGCAAAGGATTGATTGCTTTTTCATCCCATGACGGAATACACTGGAAGAAGTTACGTAATGAGCCTGTTTTTACCGGAGAGCCTTTTGATTCACAGAATATCTCATTCTGGTCGGAAAGTGAAGGATGTTACGTCTGTTATTTTCGTAAGTGGGTGAAAGTGGGAGATAAAATGATCAGAAGTGTGGGAAGGAGCACTTCAGTTGATTTCTTTAACTGGTCTTCACCTGTTGCAATGGATTTCGGTAATACTGCGCCCGAAGAGCTCTATACAAATCAGACCGGTCCTTACTTCAGGGCTCCTCATATCTATATCGCGACCGCTGCAAGATTTTTCCCGGGTAAACAGATCATCTCCGATGAACAGGCTAAAAGACTGGGAGTGGATCCCGGTTATTTCCGCGATTGCTCGGACGCTGTACTGATTACTTCAAGAGGAGGGAACACATATCATCGAACCTTTATGGAGGGCTTCCTCAGACCGGGAATCGGCCTTCAGAATTGGGTTTCGAGAACCAATTATCCTGCACTTAATATCGTTCAGACAGGCGAGACTGAAATGTCGTTTTATGTTAACCAGGATTATGCACAGCCCACATCCCACCTGAGAAGATATTCCCTGCGTATCGACGGTTTTTCTTCTTTACATGCCGATTATGATCCTGGAGAGATGACTACAAAGCTTCTGACCTTTGGCGGATCAAAGCTTGTAGTTAATTTCTCAACCTCTGCTGCAGGATATATAATCGTTGAACTGCTGGATAATCAGGGAAAGGTTCTTCATGGTTATTCAGCGGATGATTGTATTCCTTTGACAGGAAATGAGATTTCGCGGGTAGTTGACTGGAAGAAGGGAGCCGATCTTTCTGCATTGCAAAATACTCCGGTCAGATTGCGGATCATAATGAAGGATGCGGATCTGTTTTCGTTTCGTTTTGAAGAATAAAAGCCATGAGCAGATTATTATTTAATTACGGTCAGGCGGATATAACTCCCGGAGAACCTGTGCTTCTGGCGGGTTATGCAAACCGGAAAGGATTATCGAAGGACATCCACAGAAGACTGACTTCAAGATGTGTGGTAATAAAGCAGGAAGAAAAAATCTTATGCCTGGTAGTCAACGATCTGATGGATGTCAACCCTGAAATAATAAATTCGGTTAAGTCAGATATTTGCCGAAAAACAGGTGTTGAGGAAAATTCCGTTATTATTGTTTCAATTCATTCTCATTCAACACCTGAAATTGAAACAGGAAGGTATGATGCCAACGACAGGTATATTGATCTTTTTAAAAGGAAAGTGACTGAAAATGCATGTTCGGTGATAAGCGGTGAATTCAGGGAAGCAGATATTTTTTTGGGTAAGTCGGAATGCGATATAAATATTGCAAGGCGGGATATAAAACCTGATGACGGGGGTATGGCTTACCGGGTTGGTGATCCTGAAGGACTGACTGACAGGGAGGTGATGGTACTTCAATTGAAAGACAAAACAGGGGAGAGGAAAGTCACACTTTTCAATTATGCATGTCATCCTGTGACGCTTGGATACGGGAGCAATTATATTTCAACAGATTATCCGGGAAGAGCCAGGGAGGTTGTGGAAGAAAAATATGGCGGTATGGCTGTTTTTGTCAACGGTGCGACAGGTGATCTGAACCCCCGTGAAACAGATCATACCGAACCGCAGGTTACTGACGCGGAAGGAGAAAAGCTGGGGAGAGCGGTTATATCGGCCATGCTTACAAAGGATATGGCTGACCCGGATCTCATACTGATATCGAAAACGATATATATACCTTTCAGGGACCAGGTAATAACCAAAGAGCATATTGAAAATGAGGTCAGAAGAAAATATTCTGATGTAACAGAATTTTTTACATGGAAGGAAATGCTCGAAAGGTGGAAAAACAAAGTGTTTGAGATGATAGACCGTAATGAGACAGGGAACAGCTTACCTGTTTATATAAATGTTCTGAAGCTGGGCAATACAGTTATGTTTTTTACCCAGGGGGAGCTATTTGTGAGATATCAGATTGATCTCAAGAGACATTTCTCAGATCACAATTTGTTTTGTATAACTTATGCTCATGGGACCGGGGCATATATTGCCACCAAAGAAGCATTTGACAAAAAGAGTTATGAAGCTGATCAGGCATATATTTACGAAATGATGCCGTCTCCTCTCACTCCGGAAATTGAAAAGATCTATCTAAAAGAGGCTCTGGATATTGTCAGGGGGTTGATTAAATAATTCATGAAACACATAACAGACGTTTATGGGAAGTATTGACTGGGTGGTAGTGATTGTACTTACAGTCGCGACCATGTTTGTAGGTGTTGTTTACACCAGATCTGCCGGATCAGGAGGGCAGGAAGGATTTTTCACGGCAAACAGGAATCTCGCCTGGTGGTCTCTCGGGATCTCGAATGCTGCGACCTATCAGTCGGGGCTCGGGGGATTTGTAATGCTTGTATTCCTCTATGGTTTTTCAGGTAACTGGTTGTGGTGGGCACAATGGATAATCTGGATGCCGCTCGTTGCGATCATCTGGTCAAAAATGTGGCAGAGAATGAGGATCGTAACCACAGCTGAACTTATTTCAATAAGATATGGAGGAAGGCCGGCTGTTATTGCAAGGAGGATATATGCCCTGGTGATGTGCTTCTTTTCAATGCTTACACTGGCCTATATAACAGGCTTTTTTGCCAAGACCATTGGTCCTCTTTTCCCGATCTCAATGGTTTCAATTTTGTTGATCTTCGGATCAATAACTGTTGTTTACACTCTTCTTGGAGGACTTATGGGATCGGTAATGGTTTCAGTTGTTCAGATGGTCATAATGATAGTCGGCAGCCTTGTTTTCCTTGCGATCATTATACCACAGAACGGGGGATGGGCTGAGATCCTCGGAAAAGTAAGCGAACTCAGACCAGAAGCATTGTCCTTAAATCCTGTTTCGGATGTAACGCCACCCCTTACTATCATGATGTTCGTTATTCTCGGATTGTTTTTTGCTGGTTCGCCTAGTGCAGGAGAAGGAATGACAGCCCAGAGATTCATGGCTGCAAAGAATGAAGGGCATGCGCTCGGGGGGCAGCTGTTCAGTACATTCATTTCATTATGCGTAAGGATAGTCCCACTGGTCGGGCTTGGAATAATCTGCATAACAATGTTCTGGGCCGACGATCTTATTCCGAAATACGGGCAGGTCCCTGAAGGGTTCAGGATGCTGGAAGATCCTGCATATGCATGGGGATCGATTGTGAAATTCAGTAAGCTTCCTGTCGGATTCAGAGGGCTGCTTGTTGCTACTGAAGTTGCAGCTTATATGTCAACCCTCAGTGCACTGATCAACTGGGGAAGCAGTTTCATAGTCAACGATTTTTATAAGCAGATACGACCCGACATAAGTAAAAAGCAGGAGGTGGTGATAAGCAGGGTCACTACTTTAATACTTTTTATCGTAGCTTCCTTAATCGCTGTGTTGTTTGTGGATAATATGGTCAGCTGGTTTCTCTTCATAAATTCTGTTGTAATAATATTCTGGCTGCCACTGGCTTATTTCAGGTTTTTCTGGCCCCGTTTCAATGTATGGGGAGAAATGACTGCGACAATTCTCGGATTGCCCCTGACGATACTTTTCTGGTTCATTCTCGATTTCCAGAGCAAGCCCGTGTGGCAGGGAACAGGTATGCTTTTCCTTATCGCGATTTCAGTTATTACTCTGGTAACTCTTGTCACTCCCGCAGAACAGGATGAGACACTTAAGAATTTCTATCTCAGATGCCGCCCTCCTGCGGGATGGAAAAAGCTGAGAGTGAAGTATCCTTCTCTTCCGGGGCATGATAAGTCACTGCGTTCCCAGATAACGGATTGTTTACTCGGAATAGTGGCATGCTTTGGTCTGGCGATGGCGACAAATGCTGCATTTGTCGGGAACTGGCTGATCATTGTTTCCGGAGGTCTGGGTGCAATCATTTTTGGAGGCTTGCTGATAAAAAGATCATTCTCACGAAAGAAAGATGAAGTACATCCTGTCAGCGCTGCTGTTTAGTTTTCTGATTCCTGCCGCAGAGGCACAGAAATTACCGGGTTTCAGAAATTCAGGAAGCTTTGATGAACAACAGCTCGTGATTGAAGATACTGAAAACGGTACCCGTATACTGATAAATGCTCCTCTAACAGGTTTCGGTAAAAAGGATAAGGTATTGCTGATTTTTTATGCATTACCGAACGGCAGCTCAATTGAACATACCTTTGGAAGGAAAGCGATGCCGGGGATTGATTATCGCTATGACCTTCAACATATAGGAGCACAGACAAGATTTCTAAGGAGCGTGATCAGAAACCGGACGATTGTTGTGGCTTATCTTGAAAATTCACGTTTAAGCTGGCCTTCATGGGTGGCAAATACAACGGATCCCCGGGAAAAGATAAAAGAGATGATCGGCCGGATTACCGGGATCTTTAATGAATGGAAACCTGAGATGGCGCTTAATTGTCACAGCGGCGGAGGAAGATTTATTTTCAGCTATATAGATTCCGCAGAAGAGATCCCGTCTTCAATTGTCCGGATAGGCTTCCTTGACAGTACATACGGCTATGAAGATACGCTTCATGGTAAGAAAATAACAAACTGGCTGATGTCAGGAAAAAACAGATATCTGTGCACCCTTGCTTATAACGACAGTGTGGTGATATATAATGGGAAACCCCTGGTTTCCCCGACAGGAGGAACATGGTACAGGAGTAAAATGATGAAGAATTATCTTTCCGGAAATTTCCGTTTCAGAGAAAAGGAAAGGGATTCACTGAAATGGATCCAGTCTCCTGGAAGACGTATCGAAATCATCCTGAAACCAAATCCTGGCGGAAAAATATACCACACCACCCAGGTTGAACTCAACGGATTCATTCACAGTATTCTCAGCGGAACAAAACATGAACAAAAGAATTATGCTTATTATGGCAAAAGGGCATATTCAGATCTGATAAATGATTCTTTGATCATACCAATAAGAATGCTCAATATTCCTGCCCGCGATCCATTATCGGAAAGCGGATCTGAATTCATGAACAGGATCAGATCATTATCAGCTGAGGAACGTGAGGAGGAGATTTACAAAGCTGTTTCATCGGGAAATATACCGGATTTTTTAAGAGATCCGGTGACTATGAATGGAGAATTCTGCGATTCACAGGGTAAAACTCATAATGTTATTTATGAGGCGATGCCGGATTATGTTGCGGTAGGCAGTAATGAAGATTTTTGCCGCATACCGATGAATCCTTATACCGCACAAAGAGTGGCTGATAAATTTGGAGCATCATTGATCACATCTGCAATAAGTGACAATATTTACAGATCAGCCGATATCAGACTTGAACCTTTTAATTATGTCCCGGTCGGGCATGAAAATGAGACAGTCGGAAAATTTATCGAGCATAATGCCCGGATTGAAAAACAGCTTTCAGAAACAGGGGGCAGACACGGAAATCTGATAGCGGGGATCAAGAAAGATGTAATACTTTCTTCGCGGATTGAAACTCAACCCGGGAAAGTGGTGATCTACGGCTGGCATAGAAAAGACGGAAATCCAATTCAACCGGTTTACAGTGGTCATATATACTGGTATGTTGATTACAGTCATGGTATAAGACTTATCAATAACCAGGTTCTGATCGATGGCAAGCCAAAATTATTCACAGAAATATTGCAGGACCCGATACTATTTAAGATCTTTAGCGATGAGGATGCTCCGATGAGGCAGCCTGCATACAGAAAACAAAATCAATAAAATAAATAACAGCGATATGCAATACAGGAAACTGGGCAGGACAGGGGTCAAATTATCAGCTATTGGACTGGGTTGTATGGGCATGAGCCATGCCTATGGTGAAAAGGATGATAAGGAATCTATTGCCACACTTGAGATGGCTGTTGATCTGGGGATCAATTTCTGGGATACGGCGGATATTTATGGTAGTGGAGTTAATGAGATTCTGATCTCGGAGGTACTTTCCAGACACCGGGATAAAGTATTCATTGCAACAAAATTTGGTTTTCAGGCTACTCCGGATGATCCCTTCTTTCTGGATGTGTCGCCTTCATATATGAGGAAAGCCGTTGAGGCGAGCTTAAAGCGGCTGAAAATTGATACAATTGATCTGTATTATGCTCATCGTCTCGATCCGAAGGTACCTGTTGAGGAAATGACCGGAGCAATGAGTGACCTGGTAAAAGAAGGAAAAGTCAGATTCCTCGGGCTGTCAGAGGCATCAGCCGGTTCAGTACGTAAAGCCTGCAGTGTTCATCAGATTTCCGCCCTCCAGAGTGAATATTCATTACTTACACGTGATGTGGAAAAAGAAATACTTCCTTTTTGCAAAGCTGAAGGAATCACTTTCGTTCCTTTCAGTCCGCTTGTGAGGGGTCTGATAACGGATAAGCTGGATGCGGAACAGATAGGTGAAAGGGATTTCAGGAAGGAGCTTCCCCGGTTTTCAGGTAAATACTATGAGAATAACAGGAAACTGGCTAAAGCATTTGCAGGTCTGGCTAATGATAAGAACTGCACTCCGGCACAGCTGGCTCTTGCATGGATATTAGCACAGGGAGATCATATTATTCCGATACCAGGTACCAAAAAGAGAAAATATCTTGCGGAAAATGCCGGTGCGGCTGATATTAAACTGACACCGGATGATCTGAAGGATATTGAAGATCTTCTCAGAAAATACCCTGATATGGGTCCGAGATATACCGAAAAATTTTCAAAAAGAGTTGATAAGGAATAATAAAACACATAAATCAGAAGAATATTTGGACAATATATCTTACCGATTATGAATAACAGACTGATACTATTTATAGCCCTCCTGTTGACTGCTACAACATACGCTCAGCAAAGAACCCAGCCGGATCCCGTACTTTCTGCAATGCATACAATTTCGAGTCATGATCTGCTTGAATATGTAAAGATCCAATGTGATGAGAAATATGCCGGTAGGCTCACCGGCACAGCTGAGTATCAACAATGTGCAGAATGGCTTGCTTCAATGTTCAAGGAATGGGGATTAACGCCTGCCGGTGAAAAAGGAACATGGTTCCAGTGGTTTGATATACCCTATACTCTTGTTTATCCTGATTGTGGGGTATCGCTTCATCTTAAACAGGGGAAGGAAGGGACTATCCTCAAAAAGTATAAATATATTACTGATTATATGCCAGGATCCACATCAGGGAGCGGAGAGGTAACCGCTGAGGTTGTATATGCAGGATACGGGATCTCTGCACCGGAGCTGGGCTATGATGATTATAAAGATTTAGATGTCAGGGGAAAGATAATCCTTATTGAACCTGAAGCTCCCGTAAGTCCCGCGGCAGGTGCTGAAAAATTCAATCCATGGTATGGACATTCATTTCATCAGACAAAACTGAATAATGCCGTAAAACATGGAGCTGTGGGGATGCTTTATAATTACGGACCAATCGCGAATCCCAATAATGCCTGGAACAAAGATTTTATATATGTCCATATTGGCAGTGAAGCGGTAAATGATATTTTCGCCGGAACGGGTAAATCGCATGATAAGGTGATCGCCGGCATCAGGGAAAACCTGAAACCGGCATCATTTAATACCGGTAAAACTGTCACAATTAAAATGACAACTGAGTATTTTCCCGACGGACACGGAAGCAATATTATTGGTCTGCTTGAAGGGACCGATCCGGTTTTGAGCAAAGAAGTAATTATAATCGGGGCACATCTCGATCATCTTGGCCGTTGTTATGAGATAATCCCGGGAGCAAATGATAATGCATCGGCAGTCGCTGTGATGATGGGTGTCGCAAAAGCTCTTACTGAGCATAAAATAAAGCTTAAGCGGTCGGTTCTGTTCCTTTCATTCGGTGCCGAGGAACAGGGGATTATAGGATCAAAAGCATATCTTGAAAACCCGGTTTTCCCGCTTGAAAAAAGCATTCTGCTCAACATGGATGGCGTCGGGATCGGCCATTCTATCAATGCAAATGCCGGCCGAAATTTTCCTGGATTATGGAAATTTGTTGAAGAAGCAAATGAGAAATATATCCATCGGCCGCTCTCCACAAACAATTTTCCAAATCTTGGCCGTCCCAGACTTGATGCTGCAAGATTCCTTAGTGCCGGTGTACCTTCACTGAGTTTTGCAACTTATGGTTCCAGGAATAATTACCACCTCCCCGGAGATAATATAGACATAATAAATCCGGAGATATTGGAGGATATGGCTCAGCTTCTGTTCATGACTGTTGTTTCTATGGGTGATTATGATGGTTCCCTTCGTTATGCTCCCTGAGTTCACCGCTCATCCCTCATCCCTCATTGCTCTCCCCTGCTCTTTGCTCTGTGCTCTGCGCTCTGTGCCATCACCTGCTCACATCATAAACAAAAAGCTTATCGGCGTGTCGGATATAAAGTCTTTTGCCGCAGACGACAGGATGTGCCCAGTACATTCCGGTTCCGCCTGAGGGGACTTTAAATTCCCCGGCGACTTCATACTTTTCGGGGCTTGCCTTAACAAGCCTCATCGTTCCTCTCTGTTCGAGAGTATAGAGCATCCCGTCGGCATAAGTAATACATCCTTCATCGTTTGTGGCTTTCCACATCAGCTTGCCGGTCATTACATCAAGGCAGTGCCATCCTCTCGATCCCCTGCTTCCTGATCCATATACGTATCCGTTATGAAGGATGACACCTCCATGGTGATTGTCCATTAACTTCGATTCCCATATTTTTTCCGGTTTGATCTCATTCCCTGATACGTTCAGCTTGTAAAGCATGCTTCCCAGGGCATATCCGCTGGAAATGAAAACATAATCTTTGAACAACACTGCATCACTGATATTGCAATCCTGCTGGTTAATAACATCAACTTTCCATAGAAAGTTGCCTGTCTTTGTGTCCACACCGTAATAGGATACGGCGCTGGCCCCGGTAACCTGTTTATAGCTACCGATCATCCCTGTTACAGGGGATGTATATCCTTCTATACCCGGGATCCGGGTGTTTGCCCAGATCAGTTTCCCTGTCTTTTTGTCAAGACATATCTGATGCCCTTTTTTGCCTGCCGGTCTGACATAAAGATTATTCCCGTCTATCATTACCGATTCTGCATAACCATATTCCGGAACCGGGGCGATGAATTCCTCCCTCAGGTCCCTCTGCCATATCTCTTTACCGGTTTTAGCTTCAAATGCTGCAAGTCTGCCCATCTCACCAAGAAAATAAACCACACCGTTGTCATAAGTAGGAGTGCTTCTTGGTCCGGTATATGAACTGGCCCAGGACGCTGTGGTTGTCCAGGCTTTTCCGACCGGCTTTTTCCATACTAGTTTCCCTTTCAGGTCGAAAGCATAAACAAAAGGTTGCTTATTCACAGAACCTGCAGTATAGAGCAAACCATCAGCTATTGATACAGAACTGTAGCCTTCTCCCAGACCTTCGAAAGTGAGAAGTAAACGAGGACCTCCCGAAGGCCATCTCTGTAACAGACCAGTCTCCCCTGATTTATTCGTCCGGTCGGGTCCGTGAAAACAAGGCCACTCATCCTGAGACTGGGCTGCTGAATTTTGATCCGGACTTAAAAGAAGGAAGGAAATCACAACAGTTGTCAACACCCTGAGGATGATTTGTTTATGTCCAATAGTATGTAAGAGTTTTAAAGTCATTATACAATTCTTTACTGTTTGGTAAGCAGACTAAAATAATGAAATCCTGTAAATAAACCAGATTATATGATTTAGTCGGGAATTTTTCTTCTGAATAATCTTTCGAGAAATGATCTCTTTTTTCTTTCTGTTTTATAGAAATTATCAATTTCGCTCTTTTTAAGAATGTCCATGAGCTTATCCAGGAAGCCATCCTCTTTGAAATCAGGGCAATCGAGCGCTTCTGCCAGTTCAGCAGGTAAAACCGGAAATTGAGTTATGAACTCTCCTGCAGTTTCGGGAAATGATTCGGTCTTTCTGAGTGTCATTGCCACAAGTGGAAGTGCCAGGGCGCTGCCTGTACCAAAGGCCGGACTGTTAAAGTGTATTGCCGGAGAGGAAGCGCCTGCCCGTGCTAAAATGACAAGTTTGGGATTGTAAGCAGCAAACCAGGAATCTGCATAGTTCTGTGAGGTTCCTGTTTTACCTGCAAAAGGAGAGTTTACGCCATAAGCTGTTCTCATTGAACTTCCCGTACCTTCATTTACAGCTTTCTGAAGTATGGCGCTGATAAGCAGGCAGGATCTTTCCGTCAGCACTTTCGGGAAAACAAGGTCAGGATCATGATGATAGATGATATCACCACCGGGCGTTATGATTGAAGCAACCGACCAGGGCCTTACTTTATATCCACCATTGGCGAAAGCTGAATAAGCTACTGCAACTTCCGCCATATTCGCTTCGGCAGTTCCAAGCGGAAGTGAAGGAGTATTGTCAAGTTGAAAGGAAAATCCCATCTCTCTCCATAGTGAATCGAGTCTTTCGAAACCAAGTTCCAGGAACAGGTTGAAGGTTGGGATATTCATCGACCGGGCCAGAGCTCCGGCAAGTGAGTATTTCCCTCCATATGAATGATCGAAGTTCTCAGGACTCCAGTCTTTATATTCTGAAAGAACAAGAGAATCATTATCAAGATAATGGCAGGGTTCAATTCCTTCTTCAAATGCCAGTGCATATAGTATCGGTTTGAAAACAGACCCAAGCTGTCTTCTCGCAAGAATCTGGTCATAAGGGTGGGTTGTAAAATCGATTCCACCGACCCAGGCCCTTACAGCGCCATTTTGCGGATCCAGCGCAAGCAGTCCGGCATGAAGTGTTGTCAGTGCCCGCTTTATACTATCTCTTATGGAAACCGAATCGGTATAGGTACCTTTCCAGTCGAAGATCACCTGCCGGCGTTTCTCATCTGCCTTGTGCGAAAGGTTTTTCTCATCCAGGATGGCTTCTGTCAGTCCGGTGACTTGTTTTCGTCCTGACGGACTGCTGTATTGATCGCGGAAATGTTTCTGCATAATTGCCAGGTGATCAGCGAATGATCGTCTGGCAAAATTCTGGAGAGTCAGATTAAGTGTTGTTGTAATAATAAGACCATCCTTTTCAATATCCCATGTCTTACCATGGGAAGCTGCAATATTATTCAATATCTCCTCAGCTTCTCTTTTCACCTGAACAAGAAAATAATCAGCTGATCCTTCAGATTCAGTTTTCCTGTAACTGAGGCTTAACGGTAACCCTGACAGGGAATCGGCTGCATCGGGTTCCAGATAATTATACTTCTCCATTTGTTTCAGGACGACATTTCTCCTTGTCAGGGCTTTTTCAGGATTCAGTGCCGGATTATAGCGAGTGGTGGCCTTCAGCATACCGATTAGCATAGCCGATTCCTCAAGCCGGAGCTTTTCAGTGATTTTATTGAAATATCTTGATGCTGCTGTTTCTATACCATAAATATTTTCTCCGAACGATACAGTATTCAGATAGAGGGTAAGTATTTCTTCTTTTCTAAATGTCTTTTCAAGTCTGCCGGCAATTATGGCTTCACGGTATTTGTTAACGAAAATCGAAAGCCTGCCGTTACCTTTCCTTCCAAACATGTTCTTGGCCAGTTGCTGGGTTATTGTACTTCCTCCTCCCGACTCTGATCTGTTCAGAAGGATCGTTTTCAGCAGAACCCTTACAAGGCTCCTCGAATCTACGCCCTGATG
Source organism: Bacteroidota bacterium (assembly GCA_029564935.1). Classification (GTDB taxonomy): domain Bacteria; phylum Bacteroidota; class Bacteroidia; order Bacteroidales; family VadinHA17; genus LD21. The sequence goes on along the minus strand of JAKQPD010000038.1, from coordinate 3,386 downwards.
TTCAAAGAAACGTGCATCTTCCGTTGCTACAAGCGCATTGATGAGATGCGAAGGCAGTTGTTCATAAGTGATATTCGTCCGGTTTTCGGTGTAAAACTTCCCGATCAGCAGGCCTTCTGATGATAAAACTTCTGATGCTTCGGCATTCCTGAAGTTCCGGAGTTCCTCTACGGATTGAATATGACCGAAAGCGCCGGAATAAACCAATATAAAAAAGAGAAGCGGTATTGTGATCAGGACCACAACAGTTATTATAGCTGACTTCCAAATATTTTTCATCCGGTAAAATGATCCATGAATTAAAACGGTGAAAAAGTCCCGGTGGTATTCAATTGCATTCCTGAAAAATATTCAATGCCTGAACCCATCCCCCAGGACACCCTTCCCCTAAATAGTAATTTTAACCCATCCCCCTTGTTCCCCCTTCCCTTAAGAGACTGTGTGAAAATCCTCCTGGTGCTGTTTTACCCCTAAATCCCCCAGGGGGGACTTATTGAATTACTGATGCTTACGAAGCCCCCCTTGGGGGGATGGGGGGTAGATCAGGATTTTCACACAGCCTCTTAAGGCTAAGGGAAGGGGGGTAACTAAAGATGGTACTTTAGTGGACACCCTTCCCCTTAGCCTTAAGGGGAAAGCCTGTCCCGCAACAGCGGGAGGTTGGGGATAGGGTTATTTAGTCCTTTAGTTTCGAAGTAAATTACTGAAAACCAAATTATTAAATAACCATTCAAAATAAAATTAAAGAGGACATAGATTTGCATAGTTTTCCCCTCTGTCAATTTTATAAAAAATATTCCCATATTTATACCGCCATATAGCAGAAAACAATTGATGAAATTATCTCTTATATATAAAAAGCGGAGTGCAATTCTGCTTGTTTTCATATTTCAATTACTTATTTCATATTGCGCTAAAAGGGCATACCCCGAACGTGTATTTGGAAATATTGAGAACAGTGCTGAAAGTATTAATCTCAGGGAATTTCTCGGGTCAGGCTCTGAGAAAGAACTTGATACCCGGAACACCAGCCCTGATCAGATAATTGAAACTGCCAGACAATATTTTGGGGTGCCTCATTGTATGGGTGGATCAAGTTCCAGATGCATGGATTGTTCGGGGTTGCTTGTTGCAGTATTTAAAAAATACGGCATATTTTTGCCCCATAACTCCGAGGAGCAGGCGAGATATGGTAAGATCATCACTGTAAAGGATGAGCTGAAAAAAGGAGACCTGGTATTTTTTATCCGCTCATACAAAACACAGCGTTTTATTACCCATTCCGGTATTTATCTTGGGAATAATGAATTCATTCATACATCATCGACCAACGGAGTGACAATTACATCGCTTGATGACAGCTGGTGGAAAGAAAAGTTCATCTTCGGGACAAGGGTGTTCAAATAGGATACGTTAACACTGTCTTTACATCCCGGTTGTTAAATATTTTATGGCTACAAATACAATACATTTGTAATCATATTGACTTAAACATTCTAAAATAATTCTGTAATGAAAAACTTGAGATTTTTGGCTTTGATTCTGGCAGCATTTTTGATTTTCGGTTTTGCCGCCGAAAAAACATATGACTCGAAGAGTGCATGGAAACAACTTTATCCGAAGATAATGAAGCAGATCAAGGCTCCGGTTATTAACGGGGCGACATATAACATTGCAGATTACGGAGCAGTGCCTGATGATCCCGTATTTCTTAACCATAAGGTTATCAACTCAACCATAGCATTATGCAGCAGTAAAGGTGGCGGGACTGTTATGATCCCTAAAGGTACATGGTATACGGGTCCGGTCGTCATGAAAAGTAACGTGGATCTTCATATATCTGAAGGCGCTGTATTACTTTTCTCTGATGATATTGATCAGTATCCCACGGTTCTGACCCGGTGGGAAGGGATGGATTGTTATAATACTTCCCCGATGATATATGCATATGAGCAGCAGAACATAGCCATCACCGGCAAGGGGACGATCGACGGCGGTTCTTCCGTAAAGAACTGGTGGGGGATGAGAAGGCTGGCTGCTGTTCCGGGGAAGGAGATGAGAGGCAGGCCTCTTCTGATGGATTGGAATGAGAAAGGGACCCCTGTTGAAAAAAGGATAATGGGGAAAGGCGATAATATGAGGCCTCAGCTTATAAACTTCTATAAGTGTAAAAACATTTTAATACAGGATGTTACTCTTACACGCCCTGCTTTCTGGACCATCCACCCTCTTATGTGTGAGAATATGACAGTCAGAGGTGTGACAATGAACACTGTAGGAGCTCCCAATGGCGATGGCTGTGACCCGGAATCAAGTAAAAATGTACTTATTGAAAATTGTTTCTTCAATACGGGCGATGATTGTATTGCAATAAAGTCGGGACGAAATTTTGACGGCCGGAGATGGAATATCCCGAGTGAAAATATTATTGTCAGGAACTGCCGTATGCAGAACGGACACGGCGGAGTTGTTATAGGCAGTGAAATTTCCGGAGGCTACAAAAATCTTTTTGTTGAGGATTGTGAAATGAACAGCCCGTCGCTTGACAGGGTTATCAGGATAAAAACAAATAATTGCCGCGGTGGTGTTATTGAGAATATATATGTCCGTAACGTAAATGTTGGTCAGTGTCGCGAAGCAGTGCTGAAGATCAATCTGGTGTATGAACCTGCAGAGAACTGTACAAGGGATTTCCCGCCGGTTGTAAGAAATGTATATCTCGACAATGTTAAGTGTCAGCAGAGTCGATACGGGGTATATATAGCCGGTTTTGAGGATCTGAAAAATGTAGTGAATATCAATCTTATGAATTGTACCTGGACAAATGTAAAGGAGAACAACAGGCTTGAGGGCCTTATTGAAGGACTTGTATTCAATAATACAACTATTAACGGAACTATTGTGAAATGAACATGGTATTCCGGATTCTGTTTTTTGACAGTTTGATAAGGATGGGTTACGAAAAGTAAAACAGATTTGGGCCTTCCCGTGGACTATTTCGTCCCCGCTCCTGGCTTTTCCATGGATGATATTTTATATACCCTTACCTTTTCTTTGTTTCCTGTAAGCAGTAATCCGTATTTATCTGAAAGTAAACGATTCAGATCATCAAATCCGGATTTAGGCAGTGTTATGTCATATCTACTTCTGTTTTTCATCCGGTAATACACATTTTCACCCAGGTTCTCTGACAGAATCCGGGCAACAAATTTCAATCCGCTGTTGTGAATATAAATCTCTTTAGTACTGACAGATGTATAACTTCCAGTTTTAACGGAGTCAGGTACTAATTTACGGAAATTGTTAAGCTTAACAGAATCAACGATCCGGAGTTCATGTATATCCCGGGTCATAAATTCAGCTTTCATATTGAGATTATACTTTTT
>JAKQPD010000420.1 GCA_029564935.1 Bacteroidota bacterium | reverse complement strand
TTTTCATCTTTTGTCATCAGTTTGGTTGGTTTCCCTATAAGGACGTCCGGTAAAACGATTTGATGCAGAAAAAAATTATTTAAAATTGATATAAATAGACGCGAACACTCTTAAACGGTTCGAGATTCGAGATTCGAGATTCAAGATTCCAGGTTCCACGTTTCAGGTTCAAGGTACCACATTTCCAGTTCCCGACTTGAAGCCTGGAACTTTGAATTTTGAATTTTGAATCCCGAAACTTTTTTACAGCACCAATTTGTAAAATTGTTATCTTAGCCTGAAATCAAAAAGCTATGTTAACACGCAGGTCATTTATATCCAAGAGCGCTCTTGCTGCAACGGCGGTGATAGTTGCTCCTTATGCAGCTGGCAGGGGAAGAAAACCTGATGCCGCTACTGTCCTTAACGGTAAAAAGGTGTTGTTTGTCTGGGGTGGCTGGATGGGCCATGAGCCGGATAAATGCCGGGATATTTTTGTCCCGTGGATGCAGTCGGAAGGTGCGAAAGTAACCATATCAGATACTCTTAATGCATACCTGGAGCCCGGCTTAAAGGATTTTGATCTGATCATCCAGGCATGGACAATGGGAACGATAGAGGGCAAGCAGGAAAAAGCATTGCTTGATGCAGTTAAAAGCGGAGTGGGGATCGCCGGATGGCACGGCGGACTGGGTGATTCATTCAGGAATAATACCGAATACCAGTTCATGGTGGGCGGACAATGGGTTGCTCATCCGGGGGGTGTTATTGATTACAGGGTGAATATAACTGATCACAAGGATCCGGTCACAAAAGGTCTGGAAGACTTTGATATGCATTCCGAACAATATTTTGTTCATGTGGATCCGAACGTGAAGGTACTGGCTACCACCACCTTCACTGACAAGAATTCTTCATGGATAGGAGGGAATGTGATTCCTGTTGTCTGGAAGAAAGCATACGGGAACGGGAGGGTATTCTATTCATCTCTCGGCCATGTTGCTGCAGATTATAATGTTCCTCAGGCGCTTGAAATACAGAAACGCGGCATCCGTTGGGCTTCAATGAGCAAATATGAACCTATGGAACAGTGGGTACAGCCTGTATACAGGAAAGGTTAATCGTATAGCTTAAGGAACTCCCGGGAATTTCCGGAATACTCAAGGAAACGGAGAAAATCTGATTTTGATATTACAAGAGTGGCGGTATTTATATTTGGATGAAAGGCCAGCCTTTCATATTCCAGAAGTTTCTCATCGATAAATAAATGAACATGGTTTTCGTGGTCATTTATCAGTCCGAAAGGAGATACAGATCCAGGTTCCAGCCCAAGATATTTTTTTAGTCTCGCATCGGAGGCAAATGTAAGCTTGCCCTGTCTGAGCCTTTTCTCCAGATCATGTATGTCGAGTTTTCTCAGATGCTCGAGAATTACAAGGTAATGACGGTTCCCCTTATGATTCCTGAAAAAAATATTCTTGCATCTGCCGGAATTATAATCTTTCCAATGGATTATTGCTTCTTCAATGGTTGCCAGAGGAGGATGCTCATGATATTCGTACTGAATACCAAGCCTGTCAAGCACCTCATAAAGTTCTTTCTGTCCCTGCATAGATCCTATGCCGGCTTGATGATATATTTAAGTTCCATTTCCACCAGTTCTGAGAGATCCTCTCCGGCCTCTTTCATGTCGATATCGTCTTCCTCATAGTACCATTCCACGACCACAGGGGTTCCTGATTCGCGGATCTTCTTAAGCTCAAGAAGGATATCGAGAAGAAATTTTGCCGATGCCGAATTGAAATAATTCAGGTCGATCTTTAGGATCATGGGATTTGTTTCGCTGAAGATCTTATAATTCCCGCTTATTAACTCGCTGTTGAACTTGTCCATCCATTCAATTACAGGATAGTATAGTGCACGTACATCTTCAGGAGCGGACATCCCGCTTATTAAAAAATCATTAAGATCAGGAATGAACCTGATTGTCGGACTTATGTGAGTGGGTTCTATTTTCAGTATTTCCATCGCCAGCTGTTTTTACAAATTTGCTATTTTATTTTTTTTTACCAAAAAAAATTATCAGTCATTTCCGGTGAACAGTGAATCATCTTCCGGTTCAGGTCTGTACCCTGTATCCTCCTGAAGATCCTTTTTCCCTGATGATTCCACGGCTAAGCGGTCGCAAAGCTCATTTTCAGGGTAGCCTGCATGACCTTTTATCCAGATGAATCTCACATTATGTTTACGGTAAATATCAAGAAATCTTATCCAGAGGTCAGGATTTTTTGTTTTTCTGAATGATTTTGTCTCCCATCTGAAAAGCCATCCCTTTTCAACAGCATCGGCAACATATTTTGAGTCGGTATATATGGTTACATTGCTACCAGGCTGTTTAAGCGCTTCCAGTCCTGTTATGACAGCGAGAAGTTCCATCCTGTTGTTGGTGGTAAGTCTGAATCCTTCGGATTTTTCGAGGCGGTGTTTCCCGGAAATAAGTACGACGCCATAGCCACCCGGACCGGGATTGCCTTTTGCAGCTCCGTCAGTGTATATTGTGATATTACATGCCATGTGGCAGAACAATCCCGGTATTTGAAAGGAAAAGCTTGATGGATATTGAAAGGAGGATCACTCCAAATACTTTGCGGAGGATCTGAAGACCTCCATTTCCAAGCAGCTTCTCAAAAACAGAAGTAAGCCTCAGTACCAGGTAAACCACAATCATATTCAGGGTAAGCGCTATAAGAATATTTATTGTCTGGTATTCGGCTTTGAGCGACAGAATTGTGGTTATTGAACCGGCTCCTGCAATAAGCGGAAAAGCAATCGGGAAAATCGCTCCTCCTCCGTACGCGTCCTGCTTGAATATTTCAATACCCAGTATCATTTCCATGGCTAAGAGGAATATAATAAATGATCCTGCAATAGCGAATGAGGAAACATCTATTCCGAAAACCCTTAGCAGAGGACTGCCGATCAGCAGGAATGCCAGTAAAATAAGTGCAGATACAAGAGTTACCTTGATCGAATGAACTTTTACTCCTTTGGATTTAATATCAATTATTATTGGTATTGATCCGGGAATGTCGATTATGGCAAAAAGTACCATAAACGCTGCCAGAATCTCAAGAAGACTGATTTGCATATTATAATTTTTTTCCGAAAATACTCTGCACCGCTCCCCGCTCTTCGCCCTGTGCTCTGCGCTCTTCGCCCTGCGCTCTTCGCCCTGTGCTCTGCGCCCTGCGCTCACGCCTCACACCTCACACCTCACTCCTCACTCCTCACACCTCACACCTCACGCCTCACTCCTCACGCCTCACTCCTCACACCTCACACCTCACACCTCACGCCTCACGCCTCGTCACTCGACTATCGTCATCTCGTCAACCAGGTGACCTGCTCCTGCATAAATATCTATGATCCAGAGTACATATCTGATATCGACAGCAATGGTTCTCTGGACCTCAGGTTCAAAATAAACATCGCCGCTCATGGCTTCCCAGTTTCCGTCGAAAGCAAGGCCGATCAGCTCTCCATATGAATTAAGAACCGGGCTTCCGGAATTGCCACCAGTTATGTCGTTTGTTGTCAGGAAGTTAACAGGGAGATAACCTTTGGATGAGGCATATCTGCCGAAATCTTTATTTCTGTTAAGATCCAGCAGGCGTTGCGGCAGATCGAACTCATAATCACCTGGCTTATATTTATCGACTACCCCTTCGAGAGTTGTATAATATTTATAGGTAACCGCATCCCTCGGATCATAATCTTTAATTGTTCCATAGGAGAGCCGCATTGTCGAATTTGCATCGGGATAAAGGGTTTTTTCCGGAGCCATTTCCCTCAGGGCAGCTATCCACAACCTCCTGCCTGAAGAAAGATCAGTGTCAAACTTCATAAGTTCTTCCGATAGTGAAGAGCGGATTTGGTTGACTGATCTGACAGTAATGGCAACCGGATCATTTTCAAGTACTTTAAGTTTAGGATTTTCCAGAAATGCATTAAATCTCTCTTCACTGGCAAATATTGATCTATTGAACATATCATCAACAAATTTATCGACGTTGCCTTTGAATTTCCTGCCGACAATATTCTTGTAGAAATCCGGGTGGAATTTCTCAGGAACATCTTCCCTGTAAAGACGAAGCATTGCCTTTGCAGTCTTTTGATCGGTAGGAGGATTATAATCTTTATATAGTTCAGGAAGTATATTTTTCAATCTCATAGATGCATCGGTGATCTTTGTCCGGTCGCCTGATTTCAGAGCTTCAGTAAGTCTGGCTGTATAAGCTGCAAAATCGAAGATCTCACAGCCCCGTGTACATTCGCTGAGGTAATGAAATGCATTCTGGAACTCTGCCCGTCCTTCTATTGACGTTCTGATAAGGTTGAGAGCCTGGCCATATTTCGATTTTCTTGATTCATCTTCATTTACCCAGGTATTGAACTGGTTTTCCGTCTGCTGCTTTTTCTCAATTACGTTATTATTTGTAAGCTGGTTATTCTGACCTATTGAGTATTTCCAGTAGTTGGCTGAGCTTGAATATTTTGAAGCATACTGAATATTTACTTTAGGATCGGCGAGCATATCTTCCATCCATAATTCCTGTTTGATACCCCTGATCTTTATTCTGTTCGGATTGGTGATCTTCAACAGTTCATTTACCTCCCATGAAGTATAATATCTCTGTGTTCTTCCGGGATAGCCCATTACCATGGTAAAGTCACCCTCGCTGATATCTTTTATTGAGATTTTAAGCCAGTTTTTGGGATTAAGGGGAATATTGTCCGTTGAAAAGGGAGCAGGTAAGCCGTCGGGTCCGGAATAAACTCTGAACATACTGAAATCGCCTGTATGCCTTGGCCATTCCCAGTTGTCAGTGTCGTCACCGAAGCTGCCGATGGATGACGGAGGTGCACCGACCAGCCTGACATCGGTATATCTTTCATAAACAAGAAGGTAAAAATAGTTACCGCCATAGAATGATGAGACGGAAGCCCTGTAACCATTGCCGGCTGTAGCGGCATTCTCGATAGCTCTCCGGGCTTTATTAATGGTTTCATTTCTGACGGCTTCTGTCATTTCGGGTTTTACTCCTGCAAGTACCTGGTCTGTAACATCCTCTATTCTGATTAGGAATGAAACGGCAAGTCCCGGGTTCGGAAGTTCTTCTTCCCTGGTCCTGGCCCAGAATCCATCCCTGAGATAATTGTTTTCCACGCTGCTGTGTTCCTGTATAAATCCGTAACCGCAATGGTGATTAGTAAGAAGAAGCCCCTGTGAAGATACAAGCTCACCGGTACATCCGCCATCCATAAAACTGACGACCGCATCTTTCAGGCTGGCATTATTGAGACTGTAAATATCATTGGCTGAAAGTTTCAGACCAAGATCCGTCATTTTTCCGATGTTAAGCTTTTCTATCATGGGTAAAAGCCACATGCCTTCATCGGCCCTTATTGCAGATCCTAAGCTTAATAAGAAAATAAAAAGTATTGAAAACGATTTCTTCATGATTATGGTGATTTGTAGATTTTATTCAGGGTGCAAATATAATTCTACTTTGACAGA
>JAKQPD010000411.1 GCA_029564935.1 Bacteroidota bacterium | reverse complement strand
GGTTTTGCAAAGATACGACCGGTTGCATCTCATAATTTCAGGATACATGACTATGCATCTTACCGCGGAATGTTGATCATGACCGGAATCAATCCTGAACTGTCTTCTGGTAATTCTAAAATAATTGTCTCTGCGGATGGTAAAGCTGCAGTATGGGCAGGAGTAATTGATGATCTCTGGAGAATGGGTAAGCCGGTAGGCGAGGGAGGTCCCTGGAAAAATTCAGAAGTTACCACTGGTGTCCCCTCGGATCCATACCTTATCGGTTTTTATGATAAACGAAGTCTGGAATTATCACATAATTCATCCGGAACAATTACTTTTACAATTGAAGCAGATCCCACAGGGCAGGGAACCTGGATGACGTACAAAACAATTCAGGTAAAACCCGGGGAGGTAGTTAAGTATGATTTCCCCTCAGCCTTTCAATCGAGGTGGATAAGATGCATATCTGATTCTTATTGTATTGCAACTGCATATCTGAAATATGAATGATCTGAAGATTATGTTGTGTGTTGTTTGTAATCAGATACGCTTATTAACCCTCTTTATACTTTTACCAGCAAGTTCAATCACAAGGTCTGGGTTGCAAGAAAAGCCAGGGATGTAAAATTGTTTACGGATTAAAGCTGAAATGATACAATTGGATCATTATGTTATAGATCATTCAGTGAAAATCCTTAAAATCCTGTCATTAGTGTGTCTTTTAAGAAAATTAATACTATAACGTCATCTTTTTAAAATCTCTGTGATTATTCCAAAAACGTAAAAATTCAATAGAGCTTTCATCTGCTATTTTATAAAACAAGCTAATTTGTTTACTAATTACACAACGTTTTACTTGTGGAAAATCTGTATCCTGGAAGTCTATATTTCCCTGGGTAAGTATAAATTCCAGGTCATAAACTTCATCAATAAATTACTGTGCTTCTTTTTCCGACCACTTTCGTAAAAGATAGTCAATGTTATCGTAATAATCAAGCCTGGCGATTTTGTTCCACCTAATTGTTCTCATTTGAACCTTAACTTTGGATATTTACGCCTGCTTTCTTCCTTTACTTCATCGTGAGTGTAAGTCAGTCCGTTTTCAAGGGCTGCTTCAATAGCTGCTTTTTCTTCCCTTGAAAGCTTATAAGGGGGAACAGCATTTAACAGAGCTAAAAATTTTTTATAGATTTTTCCAAGTTCAGGTTCATTTAAATTATCTATTTTCCTGAAGAGATCAAGTTTTATTTCTGCCGCGTTCATAGCTCAAACTTTTTATATATTACAAAATTAGTAAAATTCTTTCAGGCCGTCCAAAAATCCACTTGCCGGGTAGAGTCTTAATTTTACTTTTAGAAATATTTTATAAAAGCCGCTGTATAGGCAGAATTAATTGATGATCTTTGGCGCTTCAGTTAGCCGATCGAAAAGGGGGACCCTGGAAAGATGCAAGAGTTACTGCCTGTGTACCATCAGATCCATGCCTGATAAATTTTTATGATAAACGAAACCTGGAATTATCACATAATTCATCCGGAACAATTACTTTTACAATTGAAGCTGACCCCATAGGTCATCGTCCCTGGATGACATATAAAACATTCCAGGTAAAACCCGGGGAGAAGCTTAAGTACGAATTCCCGGCAGCCTTTCAGTCGAGATGGATAAGATTTGTATCCGATGGAAAGTGCAATGCCACAGCCTGGTTGAAATACGAATGAAATAATGACACGAAGAGAGGTAATTAAAAAGGTGCTTGATGGTGAAAAACCACCATATACACCCTGGTCATTTAAATTCACTATTGAAGCCAGAGAATTGCTGCAGGATCATTATAATATTGAGGATCTGGACAATGTTTTATTCAATCATCTTCTTTGGCTTGGTAATGATTATGGTTTTTTTGATGAGGCAGGAGATAATCTTTACCGCGATGTTTTTGGAGTGGTATGGGACAGGAGTATAGACAAGGATATTGGAAATATTACCGGAACCCTGATCGATCCGCATAATTTTAAAGATTATAAATTCCCCGATCCAATCGATAAGAGGTTTTTCTCGAATATAGAATATTCAATAAGTACAAAACCTGATCTTTTCAGAGTATACCAGATAGGTTTTTCACTTTATGAAAGAGCGTGGACACTAAGGGGAATGGAAAACCTGTTGATGGATTTTCTTATTAATCCGGACTTCGTTCATGAACTTTTATCAGCAATAACTGATTATAATATTGCTCAGCTGAACGAAGCAATGAAGTATGAAATCGACGCTGTTTATTTTGGTGATGATTGGGGTCAGCAGAGAGGACTGATAATGGGATATGATACATGGAAGGAATTTATTTATCCTCAGTTGGTCAGAATGTATGATGCTGTACATGCCCATGGAAAATATGTTTTTATTCATTCCTGCGGTGATGTTGATGAATTATTTGATGATCTTATAAGAATAGGACTTAATTGTTTTAATCCGTTCCAGCCTGAGGTAATGGATGTTTATGGTTTACTTCATAAATACCGTCACAGGCTGACTTTCTTTGGGGGTTTGTCAATGCAGAAGACTCTGCCGTTCGGAACACCCGAAGATGTCAGAATTGAATCTGAAAAGCTCATTAATGAAGGGCTTGAAGGTTCATACATATTCTCTCCCTCACATTCAGTGGAAGGCGATACATCATTAGAAAACATGCTTACCTTCATCAATACCGCAAAAAGCCAGATATTTGATAAATAAATTAATCCTGTTTCGGAAGACAGACAGAAAAAATAATTATGACTGCTCAGGTAAAAATTAACGAGAGATATGTATTAATGCTTGCATTTATTGCAGCCATGGGAGGATTCCTTTTTGGTTACGACTGGGTTCTTATTGGCGGTGCAAAGCCATTCTATGAAAGGTTTTTTCATATTACTGATTCTCCCTTTTACCAGGGCTTTGCCATGAGCAGCGCTTTATTTGGCTGTATTGTGGGAGCAGCCATTACAGGTTATTTAACTGATAAATATGGCAGGAAGATCCCTTTATTCTTTGCTGCTTTTCTGTTTATTTTTACATCAATCGGAACAGGAGCAGCCAGCTCTTTCAGTATGTTTATGACTTTCAGAATTCTGGGAGGAATTGGCATCGGTATAGCATCCGGTGTATCGCCGGTTTATATAGCTGAAATAGCCCCGGCTCATATGCGCGGGAAGCTCGTTGCAATCAACCAGCTGACAATTTCAATGGGGGTACTGTCTGCCCAGATAATGAATATGCTTATAGCCCAACCTGTCCCAATTGGAGCAACTGATGATATGATATTTAGTTCATGGAATGGCCAGATGGGATGGCGATGGATGTTCTGGGCCTGCAGTGCACCGGCTGCAGTTTTCTTTCTGTTGCTCTGGTTTGTTCCTGAAAGCCCGAGATGGTTGATGAAAGCCGGTAAAACTGAAGAAGCTTTCAGAATATTCAGGAAAATCGGAGGAGATGATTATGCGAGCAGAGAACGCAAAGAAATAACTGATACTATTAATCCGGATGAACACCTGCCCTTCAGGACGTTATTTTCAAAAGGACTGGCACCTGTTTTAATTCTTGGAATCGGTCTTGCAGTATTTCAGCAATGGTGCGGTATAAATGTAATATTCAATTATGCTGAAGAGATATTTACATCAGCAGGATATGGAATTTCCGGGACCCTTCTGAATATAGTCCTGACAGG
>JAKQPD010000401.1 GCA_029564935.1 Bacteroidota bacterium | reverse complement strand
TTCTCGGAAGAGTTCGGAAGCGATCTGACTCAGTCTGTAATTCTGAATGAAACAGCGGTGAAAGCTCTTGGAATTTCCGATCCCATAGGGCAAAAACTTGGAGAAAGTAATATTATAGGTGTTGTAAAAGATTTTAATCTTCACTCCATCCACACTGATATACCGCCACTTTCGATCCATATGACTGACAAGTATATCCAGCAGGTGGCAGTTCATTACAGGCCCGGTATGATGAACGCCGTATTAACGTTTATTGAAGCTGAGTGGAAAAAAGCTGCACCCGACAGACCTTTCATGTACTCAACTATTGAATCACTTATTGCCAGTCTCTATTCGTCTGAGAAAAATTTAAGTACGATTGTATCAATCTTTGCTTTGTTCACATTGTTGATCGCAGCTTTCGGATTGTTCGGACTTGTTCTCTTTGTCAGCAAATCACGGACAAAGGAAATAGGTATAAAAAAAGTATTCGGAAGCTCAGGAAAGTCAATAATCAGATCATTTCTGAAATCAAACCTGATTCTTGTACTGATATCTTCATTGATTTCAATTCCTGTTACAATCTATTTCATGAGCAGATGGTTAAATAATTTTTCGTTCAGGACTTCCATTTCACCATGGGTATTCATTATTTCCTTTGTTATTTCAGCCCTCGTCGTAACAGCTACTGTATTTTTCCACTCATATAAGGCTTCACGCACAAATCCGGTAGAGGCACTCCGTTATGAATAGTGAGACTTGAAACCTCTGAATATTAATATCCAATTCCATAATACGTTATTTTTAGTGAAATTATTCTGAATGATAAAGAACTACCTGGCACTTACCATCAGAAATCTCAGGTCAAACAAGGGATATTTTTTCATTAACCTTCTTGGATTAACCATTGGAATTTCCTCATTTATTCTTATTATTCTGTGGATAAAGGCAGAAACTTCTTACGACAAGTTTCATGCTAATGCCGGAAACATATACAGAGTCGATTATCTTTTATATGAAGAAGGCATCCTTGAACAGCATTCAGCTTCCGGATCGGGTGCCGTTGGAAAAGAGATAAAAAACGCCTTCCCTGAGGTTATAGACTATACAAGATTTTCACGAACGGAAAGCCTCGTGAAATATGGAGATAAAATATTTAAAGAGAAAAAGATCCTTTATGCACAGTCATCATTTTTTACTGTTTTTTCATTTCCAATTGTGTCTGGAAATCCGGATTCCAGCATCCTTACTGTAAATCATGCTGTGTTAACTGAGGAAACTGCCAGAAAATATTTTGGTGATGAGGACCCGATTGGAAAAATGATTACTGTCGACGGAGTCAGCGATTTTGAAGTTGCGGGAGTAGCAAGATCCATTCCCGGTAATTCTCATTTCAAATTTGATATTTTACTGTCATACGAAAACCTGATCAGGAACTCGAGATCGTGGGATAATTCATGGGTGAGCGAAAGAGTTTATTCCTACATTCTTCTTACGCCGGGTGCAGATCCCGGGGAATTGGAGTCAAAACTGGCTCAGTTGCCCGAAAAATTTATAGGTAAATTTATGAAGGAAGCTTTCTTCCTTCTTGAGTACAGGCTGGTGAAACTGACAGATATTCATCTGCATTCATCAATAAGCAACGAGCTGGATGTGAATGGCAATTACAAAAATGTGGTGACACTCGGGATTGTAGCTCTGCTGGTATTGCTTATCGCTTTTATTAATTACATAAATCTGGCTACTTCCCGTTCAATTGAAAGAGCTCAAGAGGTTGGTATCAGGAAAGTAACAGGAGCTTTGCATCGCGATTTGATTATACAATTCCTGACCGAATCGGCTTTCTTAAATCTGCTGGCGCTTTTACTGAGCTTTACCGGTGTTTTTCTTTTGCTCCCGTTCTTCAGACAGATTATGCAGAGTCCTCTTCAGATCGATTATCTGATTGTATCGCTCCTATTTCTGATATTGCTTATTTCAGGATCTGTTATTACCGGGCTGCTTCCTTCTGTTTATATTTCGAAGTTTCCTCCGAACCTTGTACTGAAAGGGAAGAATCCAACCGGGGCTGTTTGGATAGGCAGGCTTAAAAATTATCTCGTCGTTTTTCAGTTCACTGTTTCGATTGTTCTGATAATCGCCACAATAACTCTTTATCTCCAGGTAAGTTTCATGCGTAATCATGACCTGGGCTTTAATAAAGAAGGACTTGTAGTATTGGATGGTCCGCGTATAACAACAGCAAAAACATTTGAATCTTATATGAGCAATTTTGAATCCTTCAGGAATGAGATCATGGCTCTGTCCGCTGTCAGTGGTATAACAGGGTCATCCAGTGTGCCGGGTACAGAGATTAAAAATTCACGCGTATTCGGTATCCCGGTTGAAGGACGTAATACTGAAAAAAGGATTGATGTATACTATATTGATAATTATTTTTTTGATGTTTATGGCATGAACCTGCTGGCAGGTGAGAATTTTGCTGAATCCATAAAGGAGGAAACAAACAAATTAATCATTAATGAGGCGGCTCTGGATTATTATGATTTCAGAGATCCTGTCAGCACTGTCAGCAAGAACCTGAGAGGGGGCAACCAGTTGGTCAATATTAAAGCTGTTATTAAGGATTTTAACCAGCAATCATTGAAAGAGCTTCCAAAGCCTGTTGCATTTATCTTTCAGCCGGCGAATGTGTTCTATACAATAAAAGTCAGTCTGACCAGCGTAGAAAAGGTTATACCTGCTCTGGAGAAAATATGGTATTCACATTACCCTGGCAATCCTTTCAATTATTTCTTTCTTGACGATTTTTATGATGAACAATATAACGCCGACAAGCGATTCAGCAAGATATTCCTTGTAAGTTCACTTCTGGCAATATTTATTGCATGTCTTGGTCTTTTGGGCTTATCTGCATATGCTATTTCAAAGCGAACCAAGGAAATCGGAATACGTAAGACAAATGGGGCAGAAACCGTACAGGTGTTGTTTTTACTGAATGTGGATTTCCTGAAATGGGTTCTGGTCGCAATTATTCTGGCAGTTCCGGTTGCCTGGTATGTGATGAACAGATGGCTTGAAAATTATGCATACAGGATTCAACTCAGCTGGTGGATTTTTACTCTTGCCGCTATCATTGCAGTAGTAATTGCTATGATTACAGTAAGCTGGCAGAGCTGGAGAGCGGCAACGAGAAATCCGGTGGAAGCATTGAGATATGAGTAGCACTGAAATGAGAATATCCCGGTAAGAGAATGACTCCGGATGATGTAATATAGCTGATGAATAATACAATTCTGAAAATAAGCTTGAGATTGCTGATAATAAAAAAACTATCGAGCCTGCTCAGTCTTATTGTTCTCACGTTCGGGATGGCTTCTTTTATGCTTATTTTCTTTTTCATACATTATGAAAAAAGTTATGACGAATCATGGACAGACTCGCAACAGATCTATCGGATTGCACTCGAAAAGTCGCAGTCAAATGGGAATATTACTACCACTGCGACAAACTATGGCGGGCTTTGCAGGGTGATTGCCGATGAAATTCCGGGTGTGGATTATACAACAGGTTTTCAGAGAGATATTGTGACAGCTTATACAACGGAACATTTTATCAAGGATGCTGATTTTTTTTGGTGCGACACCTCATTTTTTAAATTGTTCGATCGCCCGTTTCTTTCCGGGAATCATGAAAATCCATTCCCTGGGTTGCAGTCAGCAGTGATCTCTGAGACAGCTGCTTTGCAATTGTTTGGACGGACAGATCCTCTTAACGAAAGATTCAAACTTAACGAAGGATGGGAGTTTATTGTTTCCGGAGTCTTTAAGGATATTCCTGAAAACAGCCATTTGAAGATTGATATCCTGATTACGCGCAGATCACTTCGTTATTTTATTGATAATTTTGACAACAGCTCCTCCACATTAGAAATGGGATCTGCTTCCCGGTCAACTGAATCGTCTCCTTCAGCAAGATGGCTTTGGGAGAATCCGAATGTGTATACATATATCCGGTTGAAGAAGAACGCCGACACGGAATTGATTAAACGGGCGTTTTCAAAGATCTGTGAAAAGTATACAACACATTTAGTTGCTATCGGTCAAAAATCGAAATTCATATTACAACCTGTACAATCTATTCATCTCGATTCACATTTTAATAGCGAACTTTCACTTAATTCCGACAGGAAGACAATTACTGCACTCTACATTATCGCAATGCTTGCACTGGCAATGAGCTGGATTATCTTCATAAACTTCCAGATCACTCAGAGTATGGAGAGGGCAAAAGAAATTGGATTGAAAAAAATTGCAGGGGCAACTGAATACAACATTTTATCACAAATTGTACTGCGATCAGTGATCATTAACTGTATTGCTATTATCCTGGCACTGGTATTATCCTTTTTACTGAGGCCTCATTTAAGCGAATATCTTCAGTTGAACGGCCAGATTCCAGTGAAACCGGGTTCTGTATTGCAATTTATTATTGTTTTTATTATTGGGGCCATATTAAGCAGCATTTATCCTGCATATATACTGATTTCGAAAAGACCACAACAGCTCCTTTCAGAAAAATTCGTTCAGGACAATGATGGTTTTAGCCTTCGCCGGTCTCTCATTATAATTCAGTTTGCCGCTTCCATCGGATTGATGATAACAACTACTGTTATTATCAGGCAGGTTTTGTTCATGAAAAATAAGGAAATAGGAATAAGCGTCAACGAGACAGCATATTCATACACTCCGATGAGTATGATCAAGAAGGAAGGAGCAAATCAAAAGCTTATTACATTCATTGAAGATCTCAACGGGATCCCGGGAATTCTTTCTGCCACGATAAGTTCCTGTGTTCCCGGTAAAGAGATCAATTTTCACAGCAATACTATTTATCCGTCGGGAAAACCCGAAATGAAAGGTGATAATTTTGGGATACTGAACACTGACAGTCATTTTCAGGAGGTTTTCAATCCAAAAATTCTGGCAGGCCGGATGTTTACTCTTGAGGACAAACCGGGAGGAACTCAATTGGTAATTAACCAGGAGGCTTGTAAGAAATTTGGATTCGATTCACCTGAAACAGCAATAGGGAAGTATGTTATGGTCAGAGTTAATGATTATTTAAACATACCTGAAACACCTTATCTGGTTTGTGGTGTTATTGAAAATTTTCATCAGGAATCTCCTCATGAGAATATTGAACCGATGCTGCTTATTAAAGATTACAGATGGAAATACGAAGTCGGCTTCGTAACGGTACGGCTCAAAAATACCGGAAACGATCAGGAAATATTGGGCCGGATGAAAGATAAATGGATAAATTTGCCTATAAAACCAGTCTGAGGTGGTGGATATTTGCCCTGACCGGTTTGTTGGCACTTGTAATTTCTTTATTGACTGTATGCTGGCAAACCTGGAAAGCTGCAACAAGGAATCCTGTTGAAGCGTTGCGATATGAATAAATCTTATTTTTGCCGGAAATTCTGATTTATGAAGGTCTATAAATTCGGTGGTGCATCGGTCAGGGATGCTTCGGGGATTAAGAATCTGGCCCGTATTGTTTCAGGAGAGAAATCAGGGCTTGTAATTGTCGTTTCAGCTTTTGGCAAAACAACAAATGCCCTTGAAAAAGTCCTGAAACTCTGGCTCGATAGTGACAATGACTATAAGAATCATCTGGATACTGTTTACAATTATCATTCAGGTGTAGCGGGTGATCTGTTTCATGATGCCAGTATGGCAAAAAGAAAAATTGATGATTCATTTGCACTTCTCAAAGAATACCTCAGATCATCAAAACCACGGGAATATGATTATGAATATGACCGTATCGTTTCCCAGGGAGAGATATGGTCTACATTGATTATAGCGGAATTTCTTAAGCAATCGGGATTGGATCTTGAGTGGACCGATATACGAAAATCCCTTGTTACTGATGACAGGTTCCGTGACGCAAATATTATCTGGGATGAAAGCCAGAAACGGATATGTAAATTTTTCGATTTTACTCTTCACAGGATTTATCTGACCCAGGGATTCATTGGTGCAACAATATCTGGTGAATCAACTACTCTCGGCCGTGAAGGATCGGATTATACAGCTGCCATCCTGGCAAATATGCTTGATGCGGAAAGTGTTACTGTCTGGAAAGATGTTCCGGGACTACTGAATGCTGATCCTAAATGGCTTCATGATGCTGAAAAACTTGAGGAGGTTTCTTACCGTGAAGCTGTGGAAATGACATTTTCCGGCGCCAAAGTAATTCACCCCAAAACCATTAAACCGCTTCAGAATAAAAATATCCCTCTCTTCGTGAAATCATTTATTAATTCCGATGGCGAGGGGACACTTATAACAGAAGAGCCGAATCTCAGGAAAATAATCCCGGTCTTTATCAGGAAAGAAAATCAGGTATTGCTTTCACTTCTTCCAAGGGATTTTTCATTTGTGATGGGTGATAACCTGAGCAGGATTTTCAATTCATTCATGGGACATGGAATAAAGGTGAATCTTGTTGATGCCAGTGCTGTAAGTATAAATGTGTGTGTCGATGATGAAAGACCTAAGATCACCAGCCTGCTTACTGATTTGAAGGATGAATATTCGGCTGTATATAATGAGAATGTTGAGATGCTTTCGGTCAGGCATTATGATCAGGATGCGATAGAAAGGATTACTTCCGGACGGGAGATATTACTCGAACAAAAGTCTCGGAGTATGGTGAGGTTTGTGGCGAGACGGATTGCTTACCGGTCAAATTCCAGCCTCTGCCCCCTGTAATCCTCGTTTATATCCCCGTAATCGTATACCAGGTTCCCGTTCACGAAAGTCTTTACCACTTTTGACCTGAATGTAACTCCCTCCAGTGGCGACCAGCCACATTTATATAAAATGTTTTTCCCTGATACAATCCATTTGTGTTCAGGATCTATAAGGGCCAGATCGGCCTTATATCCTTCCCTTATGAATCCTCTCTTCCGGATATTGAATAAGATCGCCGGATTATGACACATTTTTTCAACGATCTTTTCCAGGCTGAAGACCTTTCTATGCCATAATTCAAGCATGGCAGTGAGTGAATGCTGTACCATCGGAGCCCCGGAGGGAGAGCTGAAATAACTGTCGGATTTTTCTTCGACAGTATGCGGCGCATGGTCGGTTGCTATAACATCGATAAGGTCGTTATTCACTCCTTTTATAAGTGATTCCCTGTCAAACTTTGTTTTGACGGCCGGATTAATCTTTAACTTTACTCCAAGTTTTTCATAATCCGCATCATCAAACCAGAGGTGGTGGACACAGGCCTCACCGGTAATTCTTTTCTCCTGCAGTATTTCCTCAGAGCTGAAAAGTTTCATTTCATCAGCAGTTGACAAATGAAGTATATGAAGGCGTGTGTTGAATTCTTTTGCCAGGCTTATTGCATGCAGTGAGGATTTATAACATGCTTCACGGCTGCGGATAATCGGATGAAAATTGGCCGGGACATCATCACCATACTTCTTCCTGATGGTCTCAATGTTCTTTTTTATAGTCTGATCATCTTCGCAATGAACTGCAACCGGAAATTTTGCCGTTCTGAACAACTCCCTGAGGGAGCTCTCATTGTCTACCAGCATATTCCCTGTTGATGATCCCATAAAAAGCTTAATCCCGCAAACCTTTTGAGGATCAGCTTTCATTATTTCATCAAGATTGTCTCCCGTTGCACCTATGTAAAAAGAATAGTTTATAAGCGATCTTTCTGATCCGGCACTGTATTTTTCTTCAAGATCATTTAAAGTAATTGTCTGGGGAATTGTATTGGGCATATCCATGAAGGAAGTAACCCCTCCGGCAGCTGCCGCACGCGATTCCGTGTAAATATCCCCCTTATGGGTCAATCCCGGCTCACGGAAATGAACATGATCATCAATTACTCCCGGAATAAGAATAAATCCGGATGCATCAGTTTTTTCACTACCTGCCGGGCATTTAACCTGGCCCGGAGGTCCGAAAGCTGAGATTGTTTCACCGGTGATAAGAAGATCTCCTTTAAACGAGATCCCTTCATTTATAATAGTGGCATTCTGGATTAATTTATCCGACATAAAAAATCAAATCCTTTCTAAAAACCTTCACGCCGCCATACTTTCACACCTTCACACCGTCGCACCGTCACACCGTCGCACCGTCACACCGTCGCACCGTCGCACCGTCGCACCTTCACACCGTCGCACCTTCACACCGTCGCACCTTCACACCGTCGCACCTTCACACCGTCGCACCTTCACACCGTCGCACCTTTGCGCCTGTACTTTATAAACCAGCTCCTTATCTTCATCCTTATAACTCCCCATAATGCTTCGTTAAATACACCTCCCGACATTTTCGAAGAACCAAGCTTCCTGTCGGTAAATATGATGGGTATCTCGACTATCTTATATCCGAGTTTGAAAGCATTGAATTTCATTTCTATCTGGAATCCATAACCCTTTGATTTTATATGCTCCGGATGAATATTTTCCAGCACCTCTTTTTTGTAACATACAAATCCTGCAGTAGTATCTTTAATATTCATCCTGGTTATCAGCCTTACATAAATAGATGCAAAATATGACATCAGAACTCTTGACAGTGGCCAGTTGACAACATTTACACCGCTGATATATCTTGATCCGATAGCTACATCTGCACCATCCTCATGGCAGGCTTTGGACAACCTTATAAGATCTGATGGATTATGTGAAAAATCGGCATCCATTTCAAAAATATAATTATAACCATTCTTAAGTGCCCACTGGAAGCCTGTTATATACGCAGTACCAAGTCCAAGCTTACCCGGCCGCTCAATAAGATGAAGATTTTTAAATTCTGCCTGAAGGTTTTTTACAATGGAAGCAGTGCCGTCAGGAGAATTATCATCTATTATCAGGATATTGAAAGGGACATTTAATGAAAAAATGGTCCTGATAATAGATTCAATGTTCTCCTTCTCCTTATATGTTGGTATGATGACAAGATTGGACATACGGGATATTAAATCGCTAAAATACGGAAATTCAAATAAAAAACTTCAACTGACGGAGATTTTAAGTAATTATTAATTCTAATTTTGTCCCCCGTCAATTATCCGGAAATGAAAAACTCGTTAAGGATTCTTTTATTGTGTGTTCTGATTTCCTTTGATAGTCCTGCTCAGCAGCTTGAGTGGCAGGCACGGTTATTTTCATTCTTTGACAATGAGGAATTCGGCCATTCACTTGTTCAGATACCCCAGACGATGGCAGGCGTGAGGTTTTCTCCCGGAGTAAATATCCGCTTCGATTCCGTTCATTCTATAAATACAGGCATCAATATGCTGCACGAATTTGGAAGTGTCAGGGTGATCGACAATATTTCCCCAACGGCTTATTATATGTATGACAGTAACCCTGTCAGGTTCGTTGCGGGAGCATTCCCGCGCGATATAGCTCTTGACAGATATCCCAGGATATTTTTTACAGATTCCATAAGATACTACAGGCCAAATATGAACGGTTTGCTTGTCGATTATTCAGTTAAGAACTTATCAGCAAATTTATGGCTCGACTGGACAAGCCGTCAGTCACCGGAGAACAGGGAAGCTTTTTTTGTCGGATTTTCCGGACAATATAAGAGAGGGATCTTTTATATAAGTCAGTTCACTTATATGTTCCATTTCGCCGGTAAAATGAATCCTGTCGTCGATGAAGCATTGCACGATAATATTATGATGCTTACCTCTCTTGGACTGGATCTTTCAGGAAAGTCTTTTTTTGACCGGCTCGAAATTAATGCAGGGTATGTTACCGGGCTCGACCGGGCACGGGCAGATAATACCGGGTGGATGGTACATAACGGATTTCTTTCCGAGGCTGTTATTGAATACAGGCGGTTCGGTATCTTTAATACTTTCTACACAGGTGACGGACAGATGTCATTCTATGAAGACCATTCCAGCGAACTATACTGGGGGGATCCTTTCTACAGGACGAATACTTACAACCGGTCGGATCTCTACCTCGATTTTCTGAGGAATGATCTTGTGAATGCCCGCTTATACTTTTCATTTCATTTTACTGAAAGGAACGTGTATAATGAACAGGCATTGAGAGTATCGGTCAATCTGAATAATATCAGGCTAAAGCATTGAACAGCACTAATAATTCCCCAGGTCTGAAGGCTGGTGAACCCATATCCGGCAACTACAAAAAGACTTTTCTATTGTTTTTGCTGATATGGCTCATTGTCAACCTTATCCAGGCGGTTTTCACAGAGGTGCTGAGCGATGAGGCCTATTACGGCTTATTCGGTAAATACCTCGACTGGGGCTACTATGACCATCCCCCGATGGTTGCACTCATGACAAGGATCAGTTCCCTGTTTTTCAGCGGGAATCTCGGAATCCGTTTTATGACCATCATCCTGCAACTGGGGACAATAATATTAATATGGAAGACCGCCGGTTTCAATAAACCCGGGCGGACCAATGTTGAGACCTTTTTTATAATTGCCGGATCAATAAGTCTTTTTTCTGTTTATGGGGTTCTGACCTCTCCCGATTCCCCACTTTTATTTTTTACGGCCCTTTTCTTCCTTGCATACAGGAATTTCCTTAAGCAACAGAATTTAAGATCAGTTCTTTTACTGGCAATTTCAATGGCCGGACTTGTTTACAGCAAGTACCAGGCAGTGCTGGTAGTGGGATTTGTTATCCTTTCAAATTTCAAGCTGTTGAAAATGCCCCGTTTCTGGCTATCCGGGATAATAGCTCTGGTGATCCTCGCCCCTCATATTTACTGGCAGATAGATAATGGTTTTCCAAGCTTTCAGTATCATCTCGTAGCCAGATCAAAGGGCTTCAGGTGGCAGTTTTTCCTTGAATACCTTCCTTACCAGCTGGCAGTATTCAATCCCTTTACACTTGGGGCGGTAATATATGTCATGATAAAATACAGGCCTGAAAACCCGCTGGAAAAGAGCTGGTATTTTCAGATCGCAGGATTCATTGGTTTTTTCTGGATAATGTCTTTCCGGGGACATGTTGAGCCGCACTGGACTATAGCCTGCTCAATTCCTGTTATTCTGATACTGTCGGAAAAATGCAGGACCGATGCCTCAGTTTTAAGATATACAAGGAGGTTCATTCTGCCATCCATTGCACTGCTGTTGGCGATAAGAATAATAATGATGACAGATATACGGCTTGTCAGGAATCTGGCTTTTGGCGGAAAGGAAAAGAAATACAAGGAAATTGAAGCTCTGGCAAAAGATCTCCCCGTTGTTTTTACCGGAGCCTTTCAGAGACCCTCGCTTTATACTTTCTTTACAGGGAAGGAAGCTATGCCAATAAGCACATTATATAGCCGTCAGACACAGTTTGATATCTGGCAACCTGAAAAAAAATATCATAATAAACCGGCATTCATTTGCCTTAATCAGCTCAGAAATTCACAGATCTATGTCTCCGATACGATCGGCTTTGGAGGTTTCGTTACAGACAGTCTTCAGACGGTCAACAGAATGAAGATTGAATATGATCTGCAACAGGTTGATTTTTCTCCGGGTGATAATCTAACGATTCAGTTCTCTTTGCATAACCCTTATGAATTTGACATTGATTTCAACCATGTCCGTTTTCCTGTTGAACTTTCTATTGTTTTTATTAAGAGAAGGGAAATAACGATTGTACAGGCATTTCCTGTCCGGCCTGTTAATATTATTGCCGCGGGCGAAACCATTGACAGTGAGGTTTCAATAAAGATCCCCGCTCTGCAGGATGGGAAGTATAATTTTGGTCTGTCACTCAGTAATATGTTCGGGCCTTCGATGAACAGCCGGTTTACAAAAATAAATATCAGGAAGAATGATTGACAGAGTTATCATAATTAAGTTTCTGAAATTCTGCGCAGTAGGATTCTCCGGGATGCTTATCGACTTTGGTACAACATGGCTGCTGAAGGAAAAGGTGAGGATAAATAAATATATTGCCAATTCCACCGGATTTGTTCTGGCAGCTACCTCAAATTATATCTGGAACAGGATATGGACATTTGAAAGCAGGAATAATGAAATAGCAGTTGAATATTTTTCTTTCATACTGATCTCGGTTGCAGGGCTGGGTATAAACAATCTGGTTATTTATATTCTGAATGACAGGTTGAAGTTAAACTTTTATATTTCTAAGTTACTGGCGATTGGCGTGGTAACCATCTGGAATTTCATAATGAACTTCATAATTACTTTCAGGTAGGTAAATGCCGGTCATGAAAAAATATTTTTTATTTTTCCCTGAACAAGTATTGCAATAAAAGAATCAATTTTTATCTTTGCACCCTCTTTGAATATTTTGTTCTTTGAAATAATGAAGTAGCAACCAGGCGAGATAAAAAGATCTCGTCAAAAGAGAATAACTTGTTAGTAATTTTGAATGAGACCCTTGGGTATTTTTCGTTAAAGAGATTAAAGAACAATTTTTACAACGAAG
>JAKQPD010000339.1 GCA_029564935.1 Bacteroidota bacterium | reverse complement strand
TTATAATCCAAGTTCTTTTAACCGAATCTTTATCCTGAATGAATTAGGAATTTCCTCTTCGCTGATCAGGATCAGATATCCTCCACCGCCGGCACCGGATAATTTCCAGGCTTTTGCCTTTCCCTGATATTGTTCTATGATCTTTTTAATTTCGGGAGTTACCATTTTCGGGAACATCCTGATCTGTGAATGAAATGAATCCAGAAAACCTTTTGAAAATTTCTTAATGTCTTTTAAAAGCAGTCCCTCCCATGCTGTTTCTGCTGCTTCTGTAAGGCTTCTGACGTTTTCTTCATTAATATATGTATCGGAAAGGACATTAAAACCCACAGGTCTGGGCCACAGTGTAACCATACAGAGTCTTTCCTCGAGCCAGCCGATGATATCCGGATCGGTTATTGTATCAAAGCTGGACGGCCAGTATTTTCCTTTCTCATAGAAGAACTTGTTTATCCCGGGCATTGTAATTCCTATCGAATCCTGAGAACCGCTCACTTCCACGGTTCCGGGATCATTGTCATACCTGAAAAGCGTTTTTGCCAGTTTTTCGGGTTTTTCAAGAGGAAGATGATCGTTCCATAGTTCTATAGCCTTTTTCCTGGTCGATGTGGCCATTCCCGACCGTTCATTGAATTCTATTGTCGGTTCAATAGAAGCTGTAATTGCTGCCCCCGGATGATATTTCGATACATAAGGCTGATCAATCCATGTTCCTGCAATGTCGATCCTGTAAGGTATGGGTCTGGATGATCGCAATGCTGTTGTTGATCTTACAGGCAGGTTGGCATGAGGGATCCTTCTGAGTACCTTATATTCAACGTTCAGATCCCTGCACAGATCTTCTTTTTCGGGAGAATGGCCATCTTCATTTACGATGAAAATATCAGGTTTGAGTATCCTCATATCTTCTTCAAAATCCATCAGTCCGCTTCCCCTGTTAACCCCTACTTTATGAACGCATGCCAGGGCGCTGATCATGTAGGCGCGTTCTTCTTCGGAATAAACAGTTTCCCTTCCCTTGAGATCTTTTATTGTCTTATCTGAACCCAGACCTATATACAGATCGCCATATTGTGCGGCTTCCTGCAGAAAAGCAACATGCCCCGAGTGGAGCATATCAAAACAACCCGATACGAATACTTTTTTTCTACTATTATCCATATTTCGAATTTTGTCTGTTAGTCGTGCAGTCTTGCGGTCGTGCAGTCGTGCCTTGCCATCCGTAGCTTGCCTGGAACATCGGAGCTTTTTTGACCAACGGAGCTTAAGTGAAAGATGGCAGTCTTACGGTCTTTACGTCTCCTTATCTCCTCCTCACTTTATCTCCTCCTCACCTTATCTCCCCCTTTCCTCATCTCCCTTTCTCCCCCTCCTTCTTAATTGCTTCTCGCATCATGAAAGAAAATATTCCACCATGACCTGAAAAAATACTTTGTATCAGTTTTTACCGGATGTTTTTCATACTGATCGAGGTATTTCATTTCAGAAGCCTGGATCTCTTCTAGGTTGGCAGGCATATCGGCATAATACGGAGGAACCAGTCCGGGCTTATGCTTTTGTCTTCTTTCCCTGACACTCTCATCATATAGATCAAAATACTGTTTGCTGAGAGGTCTTACACCGACGAGCTTCATATTCCCCTCAAGCATATTAATGAACATCGGGAACTCATCGAGCCACACTTTTCTGCAGAACGATCCCCATGATGTGATCCTGAAATCGTCACGGAATTTACCGCCTTCCTGGAGGTCATGCATTTTATATACATAATCCTGGATATACTCGGAGTAAGGGTGCATGGTCCTGAGTTTGTATACTTTGATCAGATTCCCATCTTTACCTACCCTGGGCAGAGCAATGATTGGGCCGTAATAATAACCATTGGTGGGCAGAGGTTCGCCTGTCTTTTTTGCTTCAATGCAAAGTTTATTTTCGATAAATGATTCCTGCCTGATCCGGAATCCTCCCCGGCAAAGACGTCCGAGAGCTTCTGCGCGTGAGATCACCATGTTATTGCCCCGTGTAAGGAACATATATAATGGACGGGTGAATCTCAGCTTTGGGAGAATACGTTTCACTATGAAATCAAAGGAATACCAGATATAGTTAATAACAGGCGGAAATTTCTTCAGCAATCTCTTTTTCCGCTGATCTTTTGTTTCAACACAGCAGAAAAAATATCCGTTCAGTTCAAGCTTACTGTTAACAGCATCAATAAAGCGATCAAGTTGTTTTATATCATTGATGCGGTGGAGATTGATTATGTATTTATATTTCTCCACCGGCAGGCTTTCAATATTAAAAACTGTAGTCGTCGATAATACTGCCGTACTGCCATTCAGTTTCGGACCGGTCATATCTATTATTGCCCTTGCCATATCCGGCCCCGATTCATTCTCTATGGCTTTAAATACACCGGGATTAACTTCATGAACCTCCCCGCGGTTTTTGCCGTTACCGTTACCATTACCATTCAGGTTATTCACGAGTTCCTCTTCGCTGGGTTTTCTGTATTTCCTGAATTTTTCAGCTTCCTCATAATCGCGGATGTTGGCTTTTTTATAAGCTATGAATATCGACCCGGCCAGGAGTTCCAGCACCGTGGCAATAAGTATTGTTCCAAGGACCACTGCACGCGAATAGGAATAGTCGCGGAAGATATACATAATCAGAGCAGTAATTGAAATGGCAATTATATTACTGCTTATGACTCTGTTAAAGAGAGTTGTGAAGTTGATGATCTTTCCCCTGTGCATCTTGCCATTCAGCAGTGAAACCGACAGCCAGATCAGGGTAAGTATTCCGAAAAACACGATGTGAGACGGGACATAGGAACTCAGGCCGGAAGGTTTTAATGCGGCCATTATCAGAAAAGATATTGCAAGAATAACAATATCAGCTGATAAAGTAATGACCCTGAACTTATTCTTTTTCACAGTAGTGACCTGATGTGGAAGGGTAAATGTAAAACTTTTT
>JAKQPD010000310.1 GCA_029564935.1 Bacteroidota bacterium | reverse complement strand
TATTCTATTGAATCTAAAAATAATTTTATCTTTTCAAGGGTGCCAGGCATATCGGACAGTTCTTCATTTTGAAGGCGTAAGACATGTAAACCTTTTAATCTCATTTCATCGTCTCTGAAGTGATCATATTCTTCCTGACTTTTATGAATCAGACCATCAAGTTCTATAACTGACTTTTTTTCATCACAATAGAAATCAGCAATAAAGTAATTCAATCCTTTGAAATCTGCCTTATATATAACAGGATGCTGTCGTAGAAACTTATATCCGCAGAGCTTGCGGTTTCTTAATTGTCCCCATAGCTGTTTCTCAGATTCTGTTAAATTTCTCCTCAGTTCCCTCGCATGTTTCTTAATAGTTTTAATACCAAGGTACTTCTCCTTTCCCATTTATCATTAATATAATTAATCAAATATAATATTTACTCGTAAAAATTCCATTTATGTTATTACTACATAATCATATGCCGCTCCCTACAATGTTTAGAGTGAGAATAATTGATCGTTTTCGTTACTATGATCCGAGCATTCCCCCCCCTCTTTGCGCAGCAGAGAGGGGGGCAGGGGGGTGAGTTCATGTTCTTTTCAGCAGAGAGAGCCTATCCCGCCATAGCGGGAGGGAATTAAAGGGGGTGAGTTCATTTTCCTTTCAGCAGAGAGTGGGAATTAAAGTTGGTGAGTTCATGCTGAAAAAGAGGCTGACACAATGCCAGCCTCCTTCAATTAAATTAAATCTTTGATCGGAAAATTCATCATTCCGGACCGCCATCCCACCAAACCTTACCACTCAGCCTGTCGGGCTGTGTGGCGCCTGTGGCATAGTTAGGATTACCTGTAGCTTCATATGCAGGTATCGTAAGCTTGGTCGGTATCTGCCCGTTTGTTGCATTACCAGGATAATTCGTAGGAGTCAGGACAGGAAAACCTGTTCTCCTGTAGTCTGACCATGCATCCCACCAGTTCATCCATTTGGATAACCACATCTGCTCGCCGATCATTTCAAGAGCTTTGGCATCATCAAAGGGATAGTTAGTAAGGTACTGGGTTACTCTTGCATCCGATACTGCAAATGACGGATCATAAATAGTATACATCTGCAGGGCAAGCTTTACTCCGTTATCATAATGCGATTTAACTGTTCCGGTTATTCCGGTCCCTATCCCGCTTTTAAGAGCTTCTGCGAGCAGGAATTCGGATTCGGCAGCATGCATTATCATGTATGGTTCATCATCCTGCATCATAAGAGGATTCACAGCTGAGAATTTCTCATAAGGTGTCGTCGGACCGCCCTCCATAGCATCAAGCATGGCACCGTCAAGTCCGTTCGGAAGCCCTCTTTGCTTAAGAGGATCTGTCTGATTATATACCACACTTGTGGCTGTCCACTGGATGATACCCCCCGTAAAGATCATAAGTCTGGGATCATCGTCAGCCGTACTCAACTTGTTCGTACCCATTAGTTTGTCAACAAGAGTTTTGCTGAGGAATGAGCTGGACCACTGGCCTCCGTCACCCGGATAGAATCCGCGTGAGATGCCGTTCTGGTTGGTCCATTCACTGGGACCAAGAGCCATTGTAGCAATTACATTATCATCATTGCTGCTCATAACCCCGCCGGCAACAGCTTTTGTAACATAAGTGGTCGCCAGAGGCTTATCAACATTTGAAACCCTCATTGCAAGTCTAAGCATCAGGGAATAGCCGAACTTTTTCCATTTGGCGATATCCCCCTCGAAGTAATAGTCCGCAGCCTTGAATCCTTCATCGAGGTTTGAGGTGCTCAATCCTGCACATGCTTCATCAAGTTCCTTCAGCAGATCTGTATAAATTGCTTTCTGCTTATCATATACAGGTTGGAATATGCCTTCAATACCTTTATTGGCTTCAAAATAAGGGATACTTCCATACCAGTCGGTAAGACGGTGGAAACAGAGAACTCTGAGGATCCTTGCGGCATGACGTGTATTGATATTATGTCCTTCAGCATAGCCACCGGGACCTGTCTGTTTGATTATTTCAGCGGTAACCCTTCCGTCACCGGCAAAGAAATGGTCCCATGGTGCATTTGATGGTTCAACATCGTTCTCCAGGTATTTGTCTCCCACTGATATAGTACCTGTGCTTGTACTTGCCAGGTGCTGAATTGCATGTGCGCACATACCGATATTTGTTCTCCAGTCGGTATACCTGTCATCACGCAGTCCGTTGTTGGAGGCACTCAGTTCCGCGGCAGTAAGGAAATAGTTAACGTCTATTGTATTTACTGCATTGGGATTAAGGTTCATATCCTGCAGGGTATCTGTATCACATCCTGCTGCGAAAAACGCTATCAGCAGTGCACTTCCTAATAATTTATATAGATTTTTCATTTTTCTTAAAATTTAAAAGGTTAGAAAGTCACTCTCAGATTGAATCCATAGGTGCGTGTTGTAGGCATACCGAAGTAATCAAGACCCTGTGCATTACTGTCGGTATAATTGGATTCAGGGTCAACGTTATCGATATTTTTATACAATATCGCAAGGTTTCTCCCTACAAATGAAACTGCAAGGTTGGTGAATGGCAATTTGCTAAGCCAGGCTGGCGGAATACTGTACTCAAGAGATATTTGCCTCAGCTTTATAAATGAAGCATCGTAAATGAAATTCTCCTGACAACGTTCACCAAGATTGCCCCAGTAATCTGCTGTTTCCCTCTGGTTCAGAGTCTTTGTAAATGGTTCATAAATTGGTTTACCATTTGTATCTTCTCCCGTCTTGATAACACCTTTTACAACCATTCCTCCTTCACGGTTGACCAGAGTTTGTTTGTGCAATCCCCATTGGGTCAGCCTTACATTGGTTCCGGAATAGATATCTCCGCCGAACTTGAAATCAAGGAGTGCATCCAGCCGTATCCGTTTCCAGCTGAATGAGTTATTCAGACCACCTGTAAGGTCTGCAACACCATTACCTAGAATTTCATAAACATCGGATCTTGCAGGTGAGCCGGTTTCTTCAAACACAAGGTTTCCCTGAGGATCAGTTTTTTGCTTATACCCGGTAATCATCCCGAAAGGCTGCCCTACAATATGTTTGATCATAACCGTCCTTGTACGTGGTTCTTCCACATTAAGTTCAGTAACATTTTCACTTAGAGCCAGAACCTTGTTCTTGTTCTTTGCAAGGTTAAGTGATATATCCCAGGTAAAGTCTCCCTGTACAGGAGTAGCAGTAATCAGAAATTCTATTCCCTTGTTTGATAATTCTCCGATGTTGACTGATGTAGACAAGAATCCGGATGCTCTGGAGATTGTTGCAGAAAGTATATCATCAGTTGTTTTCTGGTCATAATATGTAAACTCGAGGCCAACTCTCCCCTTAAAGAACCTTAGATCTGTTCCGAATTCGAGTTCGGTTGACAGAGCCGGCGAAAGGTTCGGGTTCGGAATATTGTCACCACCTGAGAAGTTTGCCATTGCAAGAGTAAGATGAGATACCCCCGACAATCCGTAAGTAACTCGGGATGAGTAAGCTCCAACGTTTGCTGTAGCAACCTGGCCCCATGCAGCTCTTAGTTTACCATAAGTCAGCCATTCCGGCAGATTCGGGAATGCATCTGAAAAGACAAAGCTTCCACCCAGAGATGGATAGAGCTTACTGTTGTTTGCCGGATTAAGTACCGAGAACCAGTCATTTCTTGCGGTTGCTGTAATAAACAGGTAATTCCCATAGCTCAATTCGGCTGAACCAAATAATGAGTTTATACCTGATTTGCTGTAACCATAACCGATGGTCTTGTCTTTGGCATTATTAACCGATGTAAAGAAAGGAACATTAAAACCGTTACCGTTTGCATTAATACTTTCAGACTCTCTAACCATCTTGTTGCCGCCAACAAATGCATTTACTCCGAACTTCCCGAACTGTTTGTTTCCACCAAGCATCCACTCCTGATTAATTTCCCTGATGAAATTTGAAGTTTCATTTTTAGAACCTCCGCGAAGATAACCGGTACCCTGCGGGACAAGGAGATTATTGTTCCTGGTGTACCAGTCCATACCGATCTGTCCCTGGATATAAAGCCATTTAAAAATGTCATATCGCAGGGTCCCTGAAGTTATAAAACGGTCCCTGACATTTTCGTTCTTGAACTGATAGGCCACCCAGTATGGATTCTGAAGCCAGTTGTTATCAGCCTGCTGGAATTCTTCACCGGTTGATTTCAGGTCATGAGTTGTAACACCAGCTGCCACTGCTCCCAGTTTATTGGGGTCTCCTTTCAGGGTTTCAATATCCACTGAAGTTGCTAATCCCCATATTGCCTGAGGAATATTTGCAGGACTATCGGCGACATACTGCCGGTTGTTCACTTTCTCATTTGAATAAAGAACCTTGGCATTGAAAGTAAGCTTTTCACCATATTTTCCGTTGGTAGCAAGTGAGAGATTCCTTCTCTTAAAGGTCTCGTTAGGTACAACGGCTTTATTGTCCAGATCCGAGAAAGAGAACCTGAAAGTCTGCTTGTCACTTCCTCCTGAAAGGGCAATACTGTTAGTCCACGAACCTCCTGTCTTGTAAAAGTCCCAGCTGTTACCTACATAAGAATATGGCCTTTTGACATTATCGAACTGGACTACCGAGCTTCCGTCGAATTTCGGACCCCACATAGATTGTGCTCCCCAGCCATAGGCCTGCCTCCTGTCTACTGCCTTTGAGTAAATTTGTGTTCCAGGATTTGCAGGATCATCAGCTAATCCGCCGGGTCCGTAAACGGTCTGAAGATCTGAAAAGTTATTAACCTTTTCAAATACATAATTGGAGTTGAATTCAATGCCAATCCCTTTACGGGCCTGACCTCTTTTAGTTACAATGTTGATAACACCGTAACCTCCACGTGAGCCATAAAGAGCAGCTGCTGCAGCACCCTTCAGTACAGTGATCGATTCGATATCATCGGGGTTGATACTGGACATACCATCGCCCTGGTCAACACCGCCCCAGACACCTGCACGGCCGAACTGGGAGTTATCCATCGGGATCCCGTCGACAACATACAGAGGCTGGTTAGCTCCTCCGATCGATTTATTACCCCTGATTATAACACGGGAAGATCCGGCCGGACCTGTTCCTGCGTTAGAAACATTAACACCTGCCACGCGTCCCTGGATCGATGAACCAAGGTTGATCTCCCTGGCCTGGGTAAGGTTCTCACCTCCAACCTTTGCAACAGTTGACTGGAGTGCCTTTGTGCTTCTCGAAACACCAAGAGCAGTCACAACAACCTCACCAAGCTGTTCGGTCTCAAGAGCCAGAGTTACATTGACTGTCGACTGGCTGCCCACAGTAATTTCCTGGGAGGCATAACCGATAAAAGAAAAGACAAGCACATTGGCAGGTCCTGCCTGAATAGTGTACTTGCCCTGAGCATCTGTGATCGTCCCGGTCGTACTGTTTTTTACCAGAACAGTCACTCCTGAAAGTGCTGCACCGTCAGTGTCCCTGACAGTCCCGGTTACTGTTCGTTGCTGCGCCATCAATGCACTAGTGCATAACAGCAGCAGAAACAAAGTCAGTACCCGCTTCAAAAAAAGGTACATTTTTGTCCTGATCATAAGTTTTTAGTTTTTAGGGCTAATGAAATTATTATCCGTTATCCCGTTGTTCAGTTCAAAAATATAACATTTTTTAACAACTTTTAATTTTATTTTAATTTTATTTTACAGGTGATCAGGATTTTTACTCACCTTTTCTTAATCCCGGAATCGAAGCATCCTGCCTTTCTAAGCCGGATATCTGCAACTATCAGGTATACAGAGATTTTACTC
>JAKQPD010000290.1 GCA_029564935.1 Bacteroidota bacterium | reverse complement strand
GCATCCTGGCAGTTGTATATCTGAAGATATCCGATATTATCCTCATTGAAAATTCAGGAGGATAAATATATGTATTACGGACCATGAACTCCTTAAGAATATCATTCTGTATAGTCCCCGATAATTCTTCCGGTTTTACACCCTGCTCCATGGCTGTCACTATATAAAATGCCATGACCGGAAGCACAGCTCCGTTCATAGTCATTGATACCGATATCTTATTCAGAGGTATCTTGTCGAAAAGTATCTTCATATCGAGCACTGAATCAACCGCAACTCCTGCTTTGCCCACATCTCCGGCCACACGTTCATGATCTGAATCATACCCGCGGTGGGTTGCAAGATCGAAAGCAACTGACAATCCTGTCTGTCCCGCAGCAAGGTTCCGCCTGTAGAAAGCATTCGAATCCTCTGCAGTCGAAAAACCTGCATATTGCCTGATGGTCCAGGGCTGCAGGACATACATTGATGAATATGGTCCGCGAAGGAAAGGAGGCAATCCTGCAGCATAATCCAGATGCTCCATGCCTTCAAGATCCTTTTCAGTATAAACGGTTTTTACTGACATCCCCCCTGCAGTTGTCCTGCTGACTGTGGTTCCAGGATTATCACCTCTCCCGGATGACCTGATACTGCCGATAGCCGGATCATACAGATCACTCTCACTGAATATTTGCCTCGGGAATACTCTTTTATTATTGTCTGAAGAGATTAAAGAATCAACTGAAAGCCCGGGCAATATTATCAAAGGTACATCGCCTGCCCTTTTTAATTTTAAGGCCGCTTCCGAAATCTTATTCCGGATAAATCCGTTTTTAAGGGCTTCGACAAAACCACCGTTCTTCTCTGTCTCAAGGAAGAGCTTCCAGGCATTTTCTGCAATGAGATATGTAAGTTTTTCAATATAATATGATCCTCCTGCAGGATCGGCTACCATCCCGAACCATGCCTCTTCCTGAAGAATAAGCTGCTGATTCCTGGCTATCCTTTCGGAGAACTCATCAGGCTGCCTGAATATAAGATCGTAGGGTCCGGTGGTGAGGGAATCGGCGCCTCCCAGAACAGCCGACATCGATTCGGTCTGCGCCCTTACCATATTCAGATAAGGATTAGTCACTGTTTTGTTGACACGCAGGGTGCTGCAATGAATTTCCATGGGCCGGGGATCTTTCCCGGGGGTATAAACATTCTGAATGACCGTCCACAGAAGACGGGCTGCTCTGAGCTTTGCTATCTCAGGGAGATATTCCGAACCAACACCGAATGAAAACCTGATCTTACCCGATGCAATCTCAGGTGAAATTCCCCTTTCAGCCAGACTGTGAATATATTCAGCTCCCATTGCGATCGCAAAAGCCAGCTCGGTAACAATATCAGAACCTGCATTCCTGAAGTTGGAAGCATTTATATGAACTGCACGAAATCCCGGAAGCAGCAGTGTCTTTTCTGCCACACCGGCAAGATAATCAAACCCTTTGTCAACAGGTATACATAATGTACCGTTAAGCATAAGCCTGCTGAGGGGATCTGTTTCAACCGCCCCGGTGATCCTTTCAGCCGAAAAACCTTTTATATTTTCAAGGAAAGCATCAACAAGCTCCTTGGCTTTTCCGTCTGTAAGAAAATTCAGTTCAATAACTTCCGGATCAATATTTTTGAGAAGTATGGCGATGTTTCCGGGATTTATCGAATCCGCATTGGTAATATAAAAGCCCAGTGAGCCTACGCCGTTTTCTGTAAGCCTTACAGCTTTCCGGTTGGCTTCGGCATAGTCTGATACCACAATATCCTGCCTTATCCTCCATTTACCGCTGATCTTTTTCCCTCTTATAAATGGCGATTCACCTGGCGGGGATTTAATATATCTGAGTTCTTTTATATCCTCCTGCCTGTAAAAAGGCAGCACATCGAATCCCATGGAGGTTTTCCAAACCATTGCGGAGTTGAAATCAGCTCCCTTAAGGTCGGCCTTTATTCTATCCATCCATTCTGCACTGCTGACAGGAGGGAACTGTTCGAAGAGCTTTTCTCTTTCGGGCATTATATATATAAATGTATAGTATTATTAAATAGTCTATGTTGCTGGTTGCCGGTTGCTGGTTGCCGGTTGCTGGTTTTGGCTGCTTACCGAATACCGATCACCGAATACCGATCACCAGTCTCTCCTCACCTGTTCCCCCGGCTGCCCTAAACCACTATTTCCCGGCGAATTCCATCAGGAATGATTTGATGAAATCGTTAAGGTCGCCGTCGAGTACTGCCTGGACATTTCCTGTCTCATAACCTGTTCTGAGATCCTTTACCAGTTTGTAAGGGTGAAGGGTATACGATCTGATTTGAGAGCCCCATTCGATCTTCTTCTTTGCGCCTTCAATCTTTGCCTGTTCCTCCATTCTTTTTCTCAGCTCCATCTCGTAAAGCTGCGATTTGAGGATCCTCATCGCATTTTCTTTATTGTTCAGCTGTGATCTGGTCTCCTGGTTCTCAATTACTATCCCGGTGGGATGGTGTCTGAGCCGGACAGCGGTTTCGACCTTGTTCACATTCTGTCCGCCTGCTCCGCTTGACCTGTATGTTTCCCATGTAATATCCGAAGGATTGATCTCGATCTCAATATTATCTTCCACAAGAGGAGAAACGAAGACCGAAGCGAAGGTGGTCTGGCGTTTACCCTGGGCATTAAAAGGTGATATTCTCACGAGGCGGTGTACTCCGTTCTCGCTTTTGAGATAACCGTAAGCCTGTTCCCCCTCAATTTCGATAGTGACTGATTTGACTCCGACTTCATCGCCCGGCTGAAAATCAAGCTCCCGGGTCTTGTAATCGTTTCTCTCAGCCCACCTGAGATACATTCGCATAAGCATTGCAGCCCAGTCGTTGCTTTCAGTACCTCCTGCACCGGAATTGATCTTGAGAATGGCTCCCAGCTGATCCTCCTCTTTTCTGAGCATGTTACGTACTTCCAGGTTCTCGATCAGCTCAATGCATGCACTATACTGTGAATCAAGCTCCTGTTCGGTAGCTTCTCCTTCCCGGAAAAAGTCATTCATCACGGCAACATCATCAATTGCCGTACTTACTTTATCAAACTCCTTCGTCCAGCTTTTCAGCTGTGATATGCTTTTCAGGATCTCCTCAGCCTGCTTCGGATCGTTCCAGAACCCCGGCTGCCGGGAAATGACTTCTTTCTCATTTATCTGTACCAACTTGCCGTCGATGTCAAAGATACCTCCTTAACGCATCACGGCGTCCGTAAAGACTTTTTATCTGTTCAGTGGTTATCATAATTAGAATTTTGCCAAATGTAATTAAAAAACAAAAAAAGCCCGCTCCACCGATGTAATCAGGAACAGGATTTTAGTTTTTTTGTTTGTGTTATTATTGACTTTCGGGTTCAAATATAATACTATTTTTGACAAACAAGAATT
>JAKQPD010000284.1 GCA_029564935.1 Bacteroidota bacterium | reverse complement strand
TGTATGGCCATAGATGAGAGAAAATCCATTCAGGACATAGAATACCAGAGACTTAAAGTTAAGTTGCTGGAAGACGGGCAGATCTTATCAGCGACGACCAAATAATCCAATGTCACATTATAAATAAGAGCTACAGATGATTTTTGGAAAGAAGATATGTATTTTAACATTGGTTGCCTTTATTGCGAGTCTGCTTACCATGGGCAATAATATTTTTGCTCAGGACGATAAACTTTATATCGGCTGGGCTGTGGCCGATATAACACCTGAGAAACCTGTTGCACTGGTGGGACAGTTACATAAAAGGATATCTGAAGCTGTTCAGGATCCCCTGAACGCAACTGTCCTTGCAATTGAAACAAGGGGTGAAAACGGAAGTAAGGAACAGGCAATAATGGTTTCCTGTGATGTTCTTTTCATAAGAGGACAAACACAAAAGAAGATACAGAATAATATTTCCGCCAGTCTTGGTGACTTCGATGCTTCAAAATTATTTCTGAATGCAACTCACTCTCATACTGCTCCGGGCTTTATTGACAATGAGTTTTTCGGATTATACGATATAAGCCGGGATTCAGGTGTAATGAAACCCTCGGAATATGAAGCATTTTTTATTGAGCAGATAAGCAAAGCAGTTATAAGAGCATGGGAAGGAAGAGAGCCGGGAGGTTTCAGTTGGGGACTCAGTAATGCTGAACTGGGTCATAACAGAAGAACTGTTAAATTCAACGGAACATCAAAAATGTATGGAGTTGGTGATCCGGATTTTTCTCATTACGAAGGAACAGATGACGATAAAATAGGTATGCTGTTCTTCTGGGACAGGAACCGTAAGTTGACTGGTATTCTTATCAATTCTGTGGCAACCGCACAGGTCACTGATGGTACCAATTTTGTCTCGGCAGATTTTTATCACGAAACCCGCCAGGCCATTAAAGAAAAATATGGCAGGGAAACATATGTTTTCTTCCAGGTAGGATCAGCAGGAGATATTACCCCGGCAAACCATGAATATATTTACAGGAGGGCGGAGAACATTATGCTTAAAAGAAAAGGAATTACTGCCAGGCAGGAACTTGCCGGCAGATTACTGAATGCAATAGCCGATGTTATGCCCTGGGTTAAAGATGACATATCATACAATGCCATTTTCAGGCATAAAATACTTAAGGTAAATTTGCCTGTAAAGGATCCGCCTTCTCCTCCTTTTTATCTTACAGACGATGTTAATCCCGCTGAAATACATGTAATCCGCCTTGGTGATATTGCAATAGCAACAAATCCTTTTGAGCTTTTTGTTGATTATGGCCTGCGTATTAAAGCAGGAAGCAAGGCAGTGCTGACATTCCTTGTACAGCTTTCATGCCATGACAGCGGCTATCTTCCGACTGAAAAGGCGGTAAAAGGAGGCGGTTACAGTGCAGATAGTTATCTTGTCGGACCCGAAGGAGGGAACAAACTGGTTGAAGAGACAGTGAGGTGCATAAATGAATTGTGGCAGGAATAAGACCTTTCAGAGGCAGAAAATAAGGATTTAAAAACATCAATTTAAAAAGAAAAAACAAACAATGACCAGCAGAAGAACATTCATCAAACAGGCTGCTGCTGCAGGAATGGCAGGCGCTATGCCGCAGATATTCCTGCAACCACAGCAGGAATCCCAGGAAAAACTCATCTGGGCATATCTTATCCATCTGAGTTACAACATGTGGGAAGACAGTATCCCGCCGAAATACAGGGATGAAAATTATAACTGCACAACCTGTCAGGAAGCAAGGGAATGGGCTCATGGATTAAGACCAGACCTGACATTTGATGACCAGGTATGGGATACCCTGATGAAAGAGATGGCATCTGCCGGGATAAATATGGTAGTTATTGATCTTGGCGACGGGGTTCTGTATGAAAGTCATCCGGAAATTGCAGTTAAAAATGCCTGGAAACCGGAAAAACTCAAAGCTGAACTGGCTAAGATGCGCAAATTAGGTCTGGAACCGATACCGAAACTGAACTTTGCCACAACACATGATATCTGGCTGAAAGATTACAGCCGGATGGTTTCAACTGATATTTATTATAATGTCTGCAAAGATCTAATTGAGGAAGTCTCACTCCTTTTTGACAAGCCCCGCTTTTTCCATCTCGGAATGGATGAAGAGCTGGCTTCATATCAGACCAGGCAGGATTATGCGGTTGTACGCCAGAATGATCTCTGGTGGGGAGATCTCTATTTTTATATAGGAGAGGTTGAAAAGAATGGTATCCGCCCATGGGTCTGGTCGGATTATGCATGGCATAAGCCTGACGTGTTCTTCAGGAAAATGCCAAAATCGGTACTTCAGAG
>JAKQPD010000277.1 GCA_029564935.1 Bacteroidota bacterium | reverse complement strand
ACCATAGCCCATGGTTTGCCTGTAGCGGCAAACCTGAACTGAGGTTCAAATGATAGCCTTCTTCCTATCTTCAGGTCAAAAGTAAAGGCAGGTTTTCCCAGGGTCAGATTTGGGATTGTGGAAATGCCTTTGGTCTGAAACAGGACAGAAGCGGTAAAATTGTTGATTTTTGGTTTTTCCTCTCCTGTCTGGGCTGTCAGAGCCTGAGAGAATCCGAAACAGAGAAAGATTGCTGTTAACTTGTATCTCATTCTAAATGCCGTTAGGCTGAAGTTTATCACCCATGTTTACCGCCTTTTCGATCACATCAAGCCGTGCTTTTGTTGGATCAGGCTTCCCGACAGCATTACCATCGCGTTGCATTTCGAGTAAATCGTTCGTTTTCGGATTATATGCAGGCCAGTTTGGAAGTCCTGGTCCATTGGGATTACCGGTTTTAGCGAAGTTGACCCAATATGAATTCATGATCCTGGCTACTTCTTTGTCTTCAGGGGCTGCTGTTCCTCCTTGTGGTACTCTGAGATCATCGAATACAAAAGAAATATCGGTCCCATGACCCGGACCAAAGCGCATTCTATCCTTCATTGCAGCAGGGACATAATCGAAAAGAAAAATGTATGCAGGATCACCCTTTGCAGCAACAGATCTTGCTGTGAAACGGGCGGGCTCCGCCCATACTTTATCAGTATTAAAAAGAGTTTGTACTTCAGCAAAGGCTTTATTGCCTTCAGGGTCATACGCAGCTTGTGCTTCCTCTTTCAAGCTTCCGAACAATGAAAATAGCTCTTCCTTTGAACTACTTTGATTAACAAAGGGGCCGCCAATTTCTGCACTGTTATTTCCTATCATTAAGGGTACATGTGCAAACCTGCCTGAATTATAAGCACTCGTTGGATTCTCCGTAACAAATTTACCATCGAGTATGGGACCCGAATAAATTCGTGGACCTCCCTGACCATCATTTTCCTGTCCGCCATCGACGATCTCTTCAACTTTCAATGCTCGAAGTTTATCAAGAGCTTCAGCATCTGTGCCCTCGATACCATGTTTCCGGGCAAAGTTTATTCCTATCGTTTCCGCTGAAACCGGGTAGTAAGGACTTGCATTTTCTTTATTTATAGGCCTGCCTGTCAAAACTCCGTCACGCCCTCCGCTGGAATGACCTATCGCCTTCTGGAAAAGTCCATGGGCTGATGGTATCGTCATGAGGGAATGTATCGAAACGCCTCCTGCAGAGAAGCCGAAAATTGTAACATTCTTCGGATCACCTCCGAATGCAGCAATGTTTTTCTGAACCCATTTAAGTGCTGCAATCTGGTCCATGAATGCATAGCTGCCTTTGTGTTCCTCCGGGTGCTCGGCAGTCAATGCCGGGAAAGCAAAATGACCCAGACGGCCGAGCCTGTAATTGAAACTTACAAGGATGA
>JAKQPD010000437.1 GCA_029564935.1 Bacteroidota bacterium | reverse complement strand
TCTCCGTGTAGATCTTGCAGTAAATGCTCACGTAAGCTCTCTTGTCTGATGTGCTCATGGGTTAGCCTCCCATCCTTTCATAAATGAGAAAGGGAAGGTGTTTAGACCTTCCCTTATACTTGGGGTTACCTGTTTTCTGTTCTAACCGTGGAGATGATTTAAAACCGTTTAAGCGGCTATGATTGAATGCTGCTGTGTGCCCATGATTTCATCGATGAAGAGGGACTTCTTGGCGGCCTGACCCATGTAGGTATGGGAATAACTGATGCAGAGGATTTTCATCGCCCTGGATATGGCTACAAAGACAATCCGGCGCTCTTCCTCGATGTCGCCTTTCTTGGTGGGTGTGATTCCCTCAACCAGGCCAATGACGAATACAACCGGAAACTCCAGACCTTTCGCCTTGTGAATGGTCATGAGCGCTATCCCTTCCTTGTCATTGCTCATCTGCTCCGAGAAACTGTCGGTATAGTTCAGGAAATCCCGAATGCTCGAATACCTGGCCGCCGACAGTTGAAGTTGGTTCAAATTGGCAATCTTCACGTCATCTGGAGTCGGAATATCCTCATCCGTGATAAACCGATCATAATCCAACTGGCTTCTGATCATGGAAATGACTTCCGATGGCTCCAGATTGGGGGCATAATCCGCCAGAGGACTGATAAACGATATAAAATCTTTCACGTTTTTTCGGACATAGGGAAGATCGACCGGCATGGACTTCAATCCCTCATAGAGATGGACATTGGTCTTATTGGAGAACTCCGCCAGTTCCTGAACGAATTTTCTTGAAATATACCGGTTGGGCACATTCAA
This sequence comes from Bacteroidota bacterium, assembly GCA_029564935.1. Lineage (GTDB taxonomy): Bacteria > Bacteroidota > Bacteroidia > Bacteroidales > VadinHA17 > LD21. The sequence continues at coordinate 363 of JAKQPD010000437.1, read as the reverse complement.
TACGGACTTCAAAGCTTCATCCCCTTCTTCCGAGTCAGGATCATTGATCAATCTGAGGTAGTCGAGCAAATAACGAACTTCGGATCTCTGGTAGAAATTCAAACCGTTTTCAATGTAATAGGGGATTTTCATCTGGGCGAAGGTTTCCTCCACGACCCTGCTCTGGAAATTGGCCCGGTATAATACGGCGATGTCCTTATACTGATACCCTCTCTGTCCGATCAATTCATTGATCTCATTGACCAGGCATAAAGCTTCACCTTCCTCCGATGACGATTCCAGGACAATGACCTCATCTCCCTCCGGATTGTCCGTTTTCAGGGTCTTTTCTATCTTCCTGACATTATGGGAAATCAGGTTCTG
>JAKQPD010000207.1 GCA_029564935.1 Bacteroidota bacterium | reverse complement strand
AGCGATGCGGAAAATGTCATCATTTTTGTACGGTTCTTTTTTTTCAGGTGTCCTGTATCCAAAACTTTTATAATAAACTATTGAACCCTTTCTTGCAACAAGTATGACACCACCCGGGAATTTTTCTTCCTGGATATATTTTTGAGTCATGGCATCTATCATTTTCAGTTTAGCTGCTGACATGCCGGCTTTTTCAGCTGTGCCTTCAACCAGCGCTTGCCCATTCAGATAAACCTGTATAAGAATGAACAGGCTTATAAAAAGAATTTTTTTCATACAAAGAGGATTTAAGAAAATTAATTCAGCCTGATTAATCGAAATCTAAAAGTCAGAGAAAAAGTAAAAATATAAAATTCAGGTAAATAATAACCAGATCCATTCCTGAACTTCCGGGGGTAAAGGGAAAATATTTTCCTGTGGGACTGAGAGTAAAAATCAACCTGCACCCCCTGGGGCCGGGGTAAAGCAGGTTGATTCAGATCTTTATTGTATTGACAATATTCCTTAAAATTAAACTGTCAGATCAAAAGATATGAGTTTCCTGCAGATTTTTTTCAAAAAACTTGTATTTTATAAATATTATATTCTATCTTTGCAATATATAAGTAACTTTAATATAAAGAAAAATGATAGGAAGTGATCTGCTCAAAGGTTCGTTAAGAACAATAATCCTGAAACTTTTACAGGAAGAAGGACCTACACATGGCTATGCCCTTACCCGGAGAGTGGAAGAAATTACTAATGGTAAGATCAAACTAACTTACGGAGCACTTTATCCGCTTCTTCATAAAATGGAAAGCGAAAAAGTGCTCGTTACCGCCAGAGAAATACGGAATAACCGGATAAGGGTCTACTACAGCCTTACCGATAAAGGACACTCGGTCGCCAGAGAAAAAGTAAAAGAAATGATAGAGTTCATTAAATCACTTCAATTGATTATTGAAATAAAACCCGGCGTAAACTATGCCTGAACTCACTCTTGATAATATAAACATTATAATCAGCGATGTAAGAAAACAGGAAATATCTTTTTCTCACCTGGCTGACGAACTGATTGATCATCTGTGCTGTGATGTTGAAGATGAAATGCTTAATGGTCTGGATTTTTCCGAAGCATATAAACGGGTAAAAATGAAACTCGGTAACCGCAGACTGAAAGAAATACAGGAAGAAACTCTTTATGCAGTTGATACTAAATACAGAAGAATGAAAAACACAATGAAAATTTCCGGTATCACCGGAACAATACTGTTAGGCTTTGCTGCACTCTTCAAGATACAGCACTGGCCCGGAGCAGGAATAATGCTGACACTTGGTGCCCTGGCACTGGCATTTGTCTTCTTGCCCTCTTCTCTGAGGGTTCTCTGGAAAGAAACTCATAACAAGAACCGCCTCTTCCTGTTCATTTCCGGATTCATTGCAGGGATTTTCTTTATACTGGGGACCGTATTTAAAATACAGCACTGGTCAGGGGCAAATTTATTGTTGATACTTGCCGTTGCGGGCGCTCTGATGTTTGTACCGGCACTTCTTATTAGCAAATTACGGGATCAGGAAAATAAACAGAAAAGGCTGATTTATATCCTGGGTGCAGTAGCATTGCTCTTTTATATAGCTGGTATATTTGCTAAAATACAACACTGGCCCGGGGCATCACTTCTTTTACTGTCAGGCTTAATCATAATGTTTGCAATTGTCTTTCCGGTATATGCTTTCCTGACATGGAAGGAGGAAAGATATATTACATCAAAATTCCTTTTTATGGTTATCGGCTCCCTCGCAATTGTTATTCCCGGAGCACTTATTAACCTGAAGCTGCAACAATCTTATGAAGGGAATTATTATTTCCATCAGGAACAGCAACAGGCCCTGGCCGGTTATCTGAACGGGAAAAACAATTTGTTCCTCAGCAATTATAAGGATTCAATTTACTATATCTCGATGGACCAGATCCATAAAAAGACACTCGATCTGCTTAACAAAATTGGAGATATCCAGGCAGATATTATCAGTAGTGCTGAAGGGGAGACCGGCATTCCAGATATGTCCCGGTATCTTATTAAGCAGAATGAAGGATCAGGTGAGATTCAATACAGGCAACTTCCAAACGGATTCCGTCCGTTACCCGTAAACGGATTCCCTTCCCCGGCAAGTGAATCCCGGAAAGAACTTGACTCAGCTCTTCACGATTATATTACTTCCCTGTCATCTGTAATCCCGGAAAATAAGCTTCAGAAATATGTTCAATTGCTGTCCCTTCCGCTGAAATATCAGAATCTGACAAATAGCCTTTCATGGACACTTATAAATCTGGATGCTATTGAAACCAACCTTAAACTGATAAAAGTGACACTATGAACCATCCATAAAAACAGGGTTTCCGTCGGTAAAATAAGGCGCTGCTTCTAAATAATTTGGCTCAGCTCATACCTGATTATATTTTCACAATAAAATTTAATCAGAAGTATGAGAAGTCTTATTACGATATTCATTCTGATGCTTTTTAGCGGGGGCCTTAAAGTCAGCGCCCAGCAGGAAAACATCTGGACTCTGGATGATTGCATAACCTACGCCCTGGAACGGAATATTACGATCAGGAAAAATGAAGTGTCAAACCGCCGGAACGAACTTTATGCTGAACAGGCAAGAGCCCAGCGATTCCCTTCACTGAATGCATCAATAAACCAGAATTTTAACTGGACAAACAGCAATTCCGGATCCGCGACAGGCTTTTCCGGCAGCAACGGATCAAATTATTCATTGAATTCCGGAGTTACAATATTCAACGCATCACGGTTATCAAATCAGATCAGACAGGCTGATCTTGATATTGAAAGCGGTAAATATCAGCTTGAAACTGCAAAAGAATCGATCAGTCTCAGCATCCTGGATGCATATCTTCAGATACTTTATGCCGAAGAGCAGGTAAACAACAGCAGGAAGCAGATTGAGGCTACTCAGGGGCAGTTAAAACTCGCCGTAGAAAGGTTACAGCTTAAGGTGATATCAGAGGCAGACTATGCTCAGGTGAAAGCACAGATTGCAAGTGAGAAGCTCACTCTGGCAAATTCTGAAAGCCAGCTGGCAATTTCCAGGGTAAACCTGATGCAGCTGATGGAACTACCGGTCACAGACAGTTTCAATATAAGCCATCCTGATCTTTCCGGGTCTTTAAATCAAAACCGGCTGCCGGATGTCAGCTCCGTATATGAAACCTCCCTGGCGATCAAGCCTCAGATAAAAAATGCATCAGTTAACAAGGAGATCGCTGCCCTGGATGAAAAAATTGCAAGAGCCGGCTTTTATCCGACATTGTCTGCCAGTACAGGTATCGGCTCCGCTTATTCCTCGCGGACCGATGATGCTTATTTCAGCCAGATTAACGATGGAATTAATCCCTCCCTGGGATTCTCACTGGCAATACCCATATACCAGAAAAAGCAGGCGAAAACAAATGTTGCTGTTGCAAAGCTGGGATACCGGGATGCTGAATTGTCGGAAATCAATACAATGAATGAACTCCGGAAAAATATTGAGCAGGCATGCCAGGATGTTATTTCAGCACAGACTGAATATGAGGCAAGCCTTGAATCATTTAATTCGACACTTGAATCATCAAGGCTGTCAGATGAAAAGTTCATTCAGGGTATGATAAACTCCGTTGATTACATGGTCTCAAAGACAAATCTTATAGTTGCCGAAAGCCGGTTGCTTCAATCAAAGTTCAACCTTATTTTCAGCTATAAGGTACTTGATTTCTATTCAGGAATTCCATTGACAATATAATACAAACAGGATAAAACTCACAGACATGAAAAAGAAAATACTTATTATAACCGGACTACTTTTAGCGGCAGTGCTGATCATTCTGGTATTTAAGCAATTTAACAAAAAGGAAACTGCTTTTACCTTCGATACAGTAAAAGTTGAAAGGGGCATGATATCAAATGTAGTGACTGCTACCGGCACTATTGAAGCAATAACTACCGTTGACGTAGGCACCCAGGTGTCCGGAATCATTCAAAAAATATATGTTGATTTCAATGATAATGTAAAAGAAGGGCAGTTGCTCGCAAAACTTGATGAGACAAATCTCAGGGAACAGCTTAAACAGAGCCAGGCTAATCAGGATCAGGCACAGGCTCAGCTTAATTTTCAGGAAGCTACCTTTAACAGGCTTAAAGCCTTATATGAGAAGCAGCTTATTGCCCAGACTGATTATGACCAGGCATTGTATAATTATGAAAACGCGAAAGCTTCTCTTGCGAATGCAAAATCAGCTGTTTCGAGGGCTAAGGTAAATCTGGATTATGCAACAATAACATCACCAATTGACGGAGTTGTTATGAACCGGGCTGTGGAGGCGGGACAGACAGTTGCTGCAAGCTTCAACACTCCGACACTTTTTACTATTGTCAATGACCTTACCCAGATGGAGGTTCAGGCAAGTGTAGATGAAGCTGATATAGGTAAGGTAGAACAAAACCAGCGTGTCGAATTCACTGTGGATGCTTATCCCGATCTGAAATTCGAGGGATCAGTTTCACAGGTCCGTTTACAGCCGGTCGTTACCAATAATGTAGTTACTTATGTCGTGATCCTTAATGCCCCGAATCCCGAAAAGAAACTTATGCCGGGGATGACAGCCAGTGCTACAATATTTGTTGAAAAGAAGGATAATGCCCTCACACTTTCCGGGAAAGCAATAAGGTTTACGCCAGATCAGGAATACCTTGCAAAGACGGTTTCTGATCTGACGGGGAAAAATGATATGCCTGATCCCTCAAAGGGAAATCTGCCATCAGGTGTTCAACCCGGGCAATTGCCTCAAATGCCTGTATCAGGCGGGGTGATGCCACCGTCAGGGACTTTCCCGGGATCAGCAGAAGTTGATCCCAAAGCAAAAACTGTGTGGGTAACTGACGATAAAGGAGGAATCCGGCCGGTGATTGTTAAACTGGGAATTGAAAACGGTTCAAAGGTTGAAATTGCTTCAGGCCTCAATGAAGGAGACCAGGTAGTTATTGCAATGGCCGGGAGTAAAAAGAAAGAAAGCACGTCAGGAAATAATACAGGCCCCAGAGGACCGATGCCATTTTAAAACAAAAGGACATTAGTTAATATCAGAGATAATGAATAATGTAATCATAGAAATAAAGGATCTCCGGAAAGATTACCATGTGGGTGAAGTTACTGTCCACGCACTTCGCGGAGTTGACCTTCAGATTGAGGAAGGTGAATTCGTGGCGATCATGGGCGTAAGCGGATCAGGAAAATCAACAATGCTCAATATCCTCGGGTGCCTTGACAAACCTACTCAGGGAAATTATAAGCTCGACGGTGTTGATGTCAATACATTGAACAAGGATACGACAGCTAAGCTGAGGAATAATAAGCTCGGCTTTGTTTTCCAGGCATATAACCTGTTGCCAAGGACCACAGCTCTGGAAAATGTAGAACTTCCATTGTTCTATAACAGCAAAGTCAGTTCCAGGGAACGAAGGAGAAAAGCTGTCAGGGCACTGGAAGCTGTCGGACTTGCCGGGAGGATGCATCATATGCCCAACCAGCTTTCCGGGGGACAGCAGCAAAGGGTGGCAATAGCCCGCTCACTTGTAAACGATCCTGTTCTTATACTTGCAGATGAACCTACCGGAAACCTTGATACGCGAACATCATTTGAGATAATGGAATTGTTCCAGGACCTGAACGACAAGGGAAGAACGATTGTATTTGTCACTCACGAGCCTGATATTGCCAGGTTCGCAACACGAAATGTAATTTTCAGGGATGGAAAGATACAACGAGAAAATATTGTAAGTGAAAGATTTATTGCGAAAGATATTCTTAAAACCCTCCCTGAGGAAAATATAGAGGAATTTAATGCATGATTAATATTTCAGATTATGAACCTGACCAATTTATTCAGAATAGCTATCCGGGCTTTGTACAGGAACAAGATGAGAGCGCTGCTGACCATGCTCGGGATCATTATTGGAGTGGCTTCCGTCATTGCAATGCTTGCAATAGGAGAAGGATCCAAGAGAAGCATAACTGAGGAAATGTCATCAATGGGATCCAACCTCGTTATGATAATGCCTGATTTCCAGAGCAGAGGCGGTGTAAGTCTGGGTGCCTCAAATTCAATGGTTTTAAAATACAGTGATGTAACTGCTATCAGGAACGAAGCTGCATCGATTTCTCTCGTTTCTCCTTCAGTTAACTCAAGTGGCCAGGCAATTTATGGTAATCAGAATACACTAACCAGTATTTATGGTATCAGCGAGGAGTACCTTGAGATAAGAAAGCTTACAATAGAGACCGGCAGGATATTCAATGAAACAGAGGTAAGAAGCATGGCAAAGGTTTGTCTGCTCGGTCAGACAGTTGTGGAAAATCTTTTTGGTGAAGATTCAGATCCAGTCGGAGCAACCATCCGGATAAAAAACCTTCCTTTTGAAGTTATCGGTGTTCTTGAAGATAAGGGCGAAAGCGGAATGGGCCAGGATCAGGATGATCTTATTCTTGCCCCATATACAACAGTCCAGCGACGGCTTGCTGCAATAGATTATATAAATGGTATATATTGTTCGGCAGTGAGCGAGGGAAAAAGCTCCTCCGCCATTGATGAGGTCACAGAGATACTCAGAAGGACTCATAAAATAAAAGAAGTCGAAGAAAGCGATTTCAGGGTCATGTCTCAGTCTGAGCTTATTGAATCAGTATCAACGGTAACAAATATAATGAAGTATTTGCTTGGAGCAATAGCAGGGATTTCTTTACTTGTCGGAGGCATCGGCATCATGAATATAATGTTCGTATCAGTAACTGAGCGTACACGGGAAATAGGATTACGAATGTCGATAGGCGGAAGAGGAAAAGATATCCTGAGGCAATTTCTTGTTGAATCGATGTTACTGAGCCTCACAGGAGGTATTTTCGGGATATTATCCGGTTACCTTATAGCAAAGATTGCCGGTACACTGATGAACACTTCAACTTATATAACATCACAATCGGTAATACTGGCATTTGCTGTCTGTTTTGTGATCGGAGTCTTCTTCGGCTGGTACCCAGCAAAGAAAGCTTCCAATCTGAATCCAATTGATGCCCTCAGATATGAGTAACTGATAATTAAGATATATATTTATTAACTTCGCTCAATCCGGAAAGAGTCACTATGAAAAAGTTATCCCGCGAGGGCAGAATAAAGATCATACTTCATTTGCTTGCATGGCTGCTCCTTCTTGGATTGCCAATATATGCAACAAAGCGTTTGCAGTTAGGCAATGATTTCCTGTGGATCTATTATCTTATTACGACTATAAACGGACTGATCTTCTATATAAACTATCTTTTTCTTGTTCCCAGGTATTTCTTTCAGAAAAAAAGACTCAGATATTATTTATCAGCCCTTGTTCTTCTGATCTGTTTTTATTTTGTTTCAGAATATTCCAATAAATTGATTTTCAGCTATATCACTAATAAGCAGGGTGCCGGCCAGTTCCAACCTCCACCCGATGATAGAGGAAAACCCGGGCCTCCCCGCGGAGGGGCATTGAGAGGAGGATTCCCTTTCCGTGACATGCATATTTTAAGCTATACTTCATCAGCTTTATTTCTGGTCTTTTTCTCACTGGGACTGAGAGTTCTGGAACGGCAGTCGAAAATTGAGAAAATGCAGGAAGAAATGGAAAGGGAAAAGCTTACTTCGGAGCTCGCCTTTCTTAAAAACCAGATCAGCCCTCATTTCTTTTTCAATACCCTGAACAATATATACTCTCTCATTGGCATTAATGCAGAAGATTCACAACAGGCTGTCCTGAAGCTTTCGAAGCTGATGAGATACCTGCTTTATGAATCGGAAAGAGGCGATACTAAATTAAGTCAGGAGATTGATTTTATGAGAAACTATATTGATCTCATGAAGCTCAGGATGAATGATAAAGTCTCACTTACAATCGCATTCCCGGAAAACTTTGATGATATCAGCATGCCGCCACTGCTTTTTATCCCGTTCATAGAGAATGCATTCAAGCATGGCCTCAGCTACCGAGAGAAATCATTTATTGATATTAACTTACTTGCCGGAAAAAATTTAATAAAATTCAGTTGTATCAACAGCAATCTGAAGAAAAATGTGAATGATGATAAAGAGAATTCGGGAATAGGCCTTGAAAATGTACGAAAGAGACTCAGCCTGTTATATCCTGAGAAGCATGATCTTAAGATAATTGAAACGGAAAAAACATTTGAGGTGAACCTGACAGTAAACATCGTATAATGATCAATGTTATTGCAATAGATGATGAACCGCTTGCCTTACAGCTTGTTACAGGATATATTGAAAAAACTCCATCATTAAAGCTTATTGGTTCGTTTGATAATCCTGTTGATGCTTCTGATTTTCTCAGGGACAATCATGTGGATATTATTTTTCTTGATATTCAGATGCCTGATCTGTCGGGAATTGAATTCAGCCGGATAATCGGGAAGGGACCTAAGATTATTTTTACTACTGCATTTGAGAAATATGCTATTGAAGGATATAAGCTTGAAGTGGTTGATTATTTACTGAAACCCTTCAGCTATGAGGAGTTCCTTGCTGCAGTGAACAAAGCTGTAAGGCTTATTAAGCTTGAAGATAAAGCTCTGCAAAAGGTGGAAGCCAATGATGAATTCCTGTTCCTGAAATCGGATTATAAGATCAAACGGATAAACTTTAATGACATTCTTTTTATTGAAGGGCTGAAGGATTATGTTAAGGTTCATATACAGAACAATCCCAGACCTCTTTTGTCTCTTTCAACCCTTAAACAGATCGAAACTAAACTGCCGGCCGGTAAATTCATGCGCGTTCACCGTTCTTTCATTGTCAATCTCGATAAAATTGATACTATTGAAAGAAGCCGGATTGTTTTCGGTAAAACATATATCCCTGTCAGTGACCAGTATAAAGATAAATTCCAGGAATTCCTTGACAGGAATTTTCTGTGAAGACGTTCTGAAAGGGAATCATTTCTCAGCAAAAGATCATTGCGGTACAATATGCATCGCAAATCCCTTGTTAGGATCCAGCACTGCAGGAAATACGGTCTCCCTGTTGATACCGATCCTGTCGATCCTTACGTGTGTCCGGGTATTTACCGAAGGATCGTCTGAATATACCGCGGCCCTGTATTTTATCCCCGGATCGAGAAATGAAAATTTAATATCAAGAGTCCTTTTCAGGTTCCCGTTTATTCCACCTATGAACCATTCATTACCTTTTCTGCGGGCGATCACTCCATATTCCCCGATAACGGCATGGAGAACCCTGGTCTCATCCCATACGGTGGGTACATTGTCGAAGAATTCCAGTTCGGGCTCGTCTCCCAGGATATTTGGTTTCCCCCAAAGCTCAGTTTTTTTGCCGGGAGACGAAACAGGTTTGTCGTACCAGTATAAAAACTGTAAGGGGCTGAAAATGCAGACTGCTTTTGCCAGCTGGGAAGCATGGGAACCCATTTTTTCATCCACTCTGTTGTCGTAATAGCAGATTGTATTATCACCCGCACCTGCAAGCATCCGGGTGAACATCGTGATAAGGGTATGTGTGTTGGTAGGACTCTCTTCATCTCCCCTGATTCCTTCCTGGGTAAGGAAATTCGGATATGTCCTGGAAAAACCTGTCGGCCTGTATTCATCATGTACATTAACAACCATTTTATAGTCTGCACATTTCTTTATTGCATTATGCATCCAGGCTGTAACTTCCTGTGTCCCTACCTGCACAAACCCGAATTTGATCCCCGACACACCCCATTCACGGAAGACGGGCAGTATCTCATCCAGCTTCCTTTCAAGGGCTCTGCGGTTTACATAAAGAAGAACTTTAATATTCTTTGATCCTGCATATCTTATTACCTCATGCAGATCCAGCGGACCCTTTGATCTGGCGGGATCCAGTACCGGATTAACCGGATCCGACTCATCGCTGTTTTCAGGTCCGTACCAGCCGGCATCATATTCAACATATTGCATATTATGTTCTGACACAAAATCCACAGCAGCCTTACCGCCTGCAGTTGAGAGCGATACTTCTCTGAGAACCTTTCCGGGAGTTATCCATGAGTCATCCCTGATTTCTGAAGGATCATTCAGATTTGAGATCAGATAGTTTTTTTCAAGAAGGTCTCCTGCATTCTCTCCGATCATTATGACACGCCAGGGAGATTGAAACGGAAGTGATTTTTTTACTTTGCTTCCAAGCCGCGTTCTTATGGCAATTCCTCCTGTTGAATCAGGTTCAAATTTCATTCTGGCAAAATCAACCAGCTTTGCTTCAGTCAATGCGATTGTAAGATTGCTGTCAATTTCAACCACCAGTGGCCGTTCTGCACCGATATCGATCTTTGAAAGAGGAACATGAGAATATGATGCCTGGGCGCGGGAAGCTGACCAAGCATAATGATCCTCTGAAAAAGTGAAAAGTATCTTTTCGTCAGTTATGATCAATGAATCAGGACTATCCTGTCGGGGGAATTCATAAGCAAATGCAGCACCTTCGTCATATACGCGGAATATCAGGTTTATCCTGATTTCTTTATTTTTCAGGAAGATATTAAGCTGGTTAAAATTATCATGGATTTCACTTCTTTCCCCGAACTTATTAATCCATGTATTTGAAACTGATTCTGTTTCGCTCCCAATGACCCTTAAATCATTATTTAGATAAATATCTTTCAGATTCAAATGGAATGTTCCTGAGAGAATTTTTGCTTCACTGCCTGATATTAATTCAAAACAGGGTTCATGGTTTTTTTTGCTGTTATTGATTTCCAGCCTGATATTTTTCGAGGGAGAGAAAACGGTAATCTTATTGTCTGAAGAGCAACTGGTGGATGCAACTATAAGCAGCAGTAAAGAAAAAAGAATAGTTTTCATGGTTCGTTCTAACTATTACAATTCATATACTTTGTGATCCCGTCCCGATAGCTATCGGGAGCTATCGAGACTTTGTGTAATCCTTTGAGCGCCTTTGTGGTTAAATTTTTTTTACCACGAAGGAGCACAAAGGTTATCACAAAGTAACACAAAGGAATTGAGTAAATTAAGAATATTTTCGAATTAAACAGACTAAATGAAAACCGGGAAATTTAATTCTGCATTTCCCGGTTCAATATAAGAAAATTCTTAAGATAGAGCCAGATTATCTGATCCCAGCTTCTCTTTCGGCTTCGGCTACCATTTTTTCGTTTGCTGTAATGAGGAATTCGACCCTGCGGTTCTGTGCCCTGCCTTCTTCGGTTTCATTATCATATTTGGGCATCGTTTCCCCGAATCCCTTTGGAGTAATACGTTCTGCTTTTATACCCTTTTCACCCAGATAAGCAGAAACCATGCCGGCCCGTTTTTCGGAAAGTGTCTGATTATATGATTCACTTCCTTTTGCATCTGTGTGACCCTGAAGCTCGATATTTGTATCGGCATATGTATTTAATATAGTTACAAGCTTATCGAGGTTTCCCTTTGCTTCAGGTGACAGATCGGCTTTGTCGAACCCGAAAAGAACATTACTGTTGAATTCAACAACTATACCTTCTCCAACGCGTTCTACCTTTGCATCAGGAACTTTATCCTTAATTTCCTCTGCCTGCTTGTCCATCTTGTTCCCGATTATTGCTCCGGTCGTTCCGCCGACTGCAGCGCCGATCACAGCTCCCAGAGCCGTATTACCGGACACCTTTCCTATTACCGCTCCTACAGCTCCTCCTGCAGCAGTACCTATGACAGCACCTTTCTCTGCTTTTTTCATCGAAGCACAACCCGATAAGATCAGGGATGCACTTAAAATAATTATTAATCCGGGTCTGACTTTTTTCATAATTTTAAATATTTAGTTGTACTTATTGATTATTAAATTGTTTGACACATCATTTAAATAAAATAAAATTGCCCTCAGAACAGAAACAACAATATAAATAAAATAAATTTTTCTGAAGGCTGAATAACTTTCAATACTATGCAAATTTATACAATTAATGCGAAAAATTTAGAAGTTTGATCAGAATTGTGTAAATTTAAAGCAAACCTAAACCGGCTTATTTAAGTATTAAATTTATTCACTTAAAACTAAAGATCATGGGATTAATTTCATTTATCAAGAATGCAGGAGAAAAACTCTTCAAATCCGAAGAAAAAAGAGAACAGGAAAAAGCTGAACTGATTGCAGGACATATCCGTAAATTCGGCTTTGATACAAACAAAATTCAGGTAGCAGTGGATGATGACAAGGTTACGTTGTCGGGATCAATTGATACAATTGATAATAAGAATAAAGTGATTGTCACTGCCGGAAATGTTGAAGGGATTGCTTCTGTTGAGGACAGGATTGTGGTTGTAAATCCGGCACCTGTTACACCGCCTCCACCTGAAAAACAATTTTATACTGTAAAAAAGGGAGATTACCTATCGAAAATTGCCAAGGAGGTATATGGGAATGCCAATAAATACAATATAATCTTCGAAGCTAACAAACCAATGCTGAAAGACCCGAACCTGATTTATCCGGGCCAGGTGCTTGTTATTCCTCCGCTGGAGAAGTAGGTTTTAAACAGGTATTGATCCAAATAAAAAGAGGTTGTCTCGTAAGATGAAATCCATTAACCGCAAAGGACTCAAAGTTAACGCAAAGTGCACAAAGGCAATAATTTATTAATAAGCCCTTTGCGCTCTTTGCGTAATATCTTTGCGAACTTTGCGGTTAAAAATATTTAAGAGCCAACCTCTTTTAATTATGCTTTCTCAGGCTCATCCGGGTCTTTGGACTTCTTCCTGATATCGTCTGCAAAATCATCCAGCTTGTCGGCTACCTTCCCGGCAATTTTCTTACCGAATTCCTTTGCTTTGGATACTGTTTCTTCAGCTTTGTCTTCCGTTTTGTCTGCCAGATTCTTCAGCTTTTCCTTAGCTTCTCCCGATTTGATCTCATCAATTTTATCTTCAACAAAATCTCCGGCTTTGTCAAGCGCATCAGATACCTTTTCAAATGCCTTTGTTTTCTTCAGATCTTCAACCTTGTCGTCAATAAAATCGTCGGCTTTTTCATAA
>JAKQPD010000171.1 GCA_029564935.1 Bacteroidota bacterium | reverse complement strand
GGTTCGGCTGTTCGCCGATTAAAGTGGCACGCGAGCTGGGTTCAGAACGTCGTGAGACAGTTCGGTCCCTATCTGTTGTGGGCGTAGGAGATTTGAGAGAACCTGACACTAGTACGAGAGGACCGTGTTGGACAGACCACTGGTGTACCTGTTGTGGCGCCAGCTGCATCGCAGGGTATCTATGTCTGGAAGAGATAAGCACTGAAAGCATCTAAGTGCGAAGCTCGTCTCAAGATGAGATCTCCTTTGAGGGTCGTTGAAGACTACGACGTTGATAGGCTGCAGGTGTAAAGACGGTAACGTCAAAGCTGAGCAGTACTAATCACCCGAAGACTTTCAAGGGTACATTTTACTAGCTTTTGCCAAATGTCATAATATTAGACCGAAGTCGGAAGACGGAAGTCGGAAGTCGGAAGACGGAAGTCGGAAGACGGAAGTTAAGGAGCGAAGCCACACAATCCCGCACAGCGGGAAAGGAAGTCAGGAAGAAAAATTCTTCGGACTCCGGACTTCAGACTCCGGACTTCAAACGATCTTAAGGTGACTATAGCGACGGGGTTCCACCTCTTCCCATTCCGAACAGAGAAGTTAAGCCCGCCAGCGCCGATGGTACTGCGAAAGTGGGAGAGTAGGTAGTCGCCGACTTTTAAACAGAGGGTTCTGCTAACGCGGAACCCTTTTTTTATGATTTGAATGAAGTAAGAACAATAGAACAAACGAATTGCGAAGTAAGAAGTTAAAATACTTCTTCATTCTTACTTCGAATGTTCTGATGTTCTTACTTCAAAAATCATCAGTTAAGACTATTGAATTAAGAATGAAGAACAAGCGAAGTAAGAATTAAGAACTATAAACTTCTGCATTCTGACTTCGAATGCATTGCCAGCCGAAGCAATCTTTGACCCCCGTAGCTTTCTTTGACCTCCGTAGCGTCAGCGAAGGAGGTAGCGAAGGAGGTAGCGAAGGTTGGTTCAAATGTTCTTACTTCAAATAACATCAGTTAAAACTATTGAATGAAGTATGTGTTTAATTTCTTAATTCTTCCGAACCGTTCTGAAATTTATCAGGAATAATGCTTTCCTGATACTCGTTTACCTGCAACCTTTTGATGATATTATTTTAAATATTTATACATTATGTAATTTACATTTTGTAAATTGCAAAATGTAAATAATACTCAATTAATGCCATGAGAAAACCGGAAAATCCTTTCCTGATCTCCGGCTATCACAGCCCCGATTACTTCTGTGACCGGAAAAAAGAAACCACCCGCTTATTGAACCACATTCAGAATGGACAGAATGTCACTCTTACATCTGTCAGGAGAATAGGCAAAACAGGACTGATCAAACATCTTTTTTATAACCTTCCTGAAGGATGGAAGGGGATTTATGTAGATATCCTACCAACAGAAAACCTACAGGAATTTCTCAGCATGTTGACTACAGCGATCCTGAATACCGTGCCGGAAAAAGAAAGCCTGGGAAGGAAAATCTGGACCTTTGTCAAATCAATGCGTCCCATAATTAGCTTCGACCCCTTGACTAACCTGCCTCAGGCGTCTTTTGAACTTCGACAGGCTGATGCTGAAATGCATATAAGTTCAATAATGCAATTCCTGGAGAATCAGGATTTCAATATTGTTATTGCCATAGACGAATTTCAACAGATTACAAGGTATCCGGAAAAGAATATTGATGCCTGGCTGCGTTCCGTGATCCAGCACATGACACATGTCCGTTTTGTTTTTTCAGGAAGTCAGCAGCATATTATCAATGAGATGTTTAGTTTGCCATCGAGACCATTTTACCGGAGCACGGCAGTGCTGGGTATCGAAAAATTAGAGAAGAGCGAGTATCGCGACTTTATAGCCGGGTGGTTCGACAGACATGGCAAATCTGTTTCCGGAGAAATAATCGAAGATATGCTGATGTGGTCATGTTTACACACATACTACGTGCAGCTTATCTGCAACAGGGTATTCGCCACGGGGCAAAAAAAGATTACAGACACTGTGTGGAAGGAAGAAGCCTACAAGCTCCTGAAAGAACAGGAGAACATATTTTTCAATTACAGGAGTATGCTTACAAATCCTCAATGGCAGCTGATGAAAGCGGTTGCCCACGAGGGAGTTGTTACAGCTCCGACCTCAAAGGATTTTATCAGCAGGTATAAACTTGGAAGCCCTTCCACTGTGCTTCGCTCATTGAAGTCATTAATAAACAACGAATTGTTGTACTCTGCATTTACCGTGGAAGGTGCAGTGTACTACAGTATCTACGATATACTTTTCAGGCGATGGACAGAGTCTTTTCCATTAAGCTAAAGAACACTCGAGGTAAAGTTATTGGATCGTCGCTGACTTTAAAAATGAAGGGTTCTGCATTCGCGGAACCCTTTTTTTTACTTCTTAATTCTTCATTCGATTGTTCTTCATTCTTACTTCATTTAAGCTTATATTTGATACGATAATGAAAAAGGCGCTGAATGGCGCCTTTATATTTAACTGTTCCTGATCCTGTTAATAGAACTTATACCTCTTATCCACTATCTGAGCCTGTTTACGAAGAGCTTCATATGCTTCGTATCCGCCTCTCATCTGAAATGCTGACATCAGATTCTCCTGAACCTGCTTCAGATCCTGCTCTTCTGAACTGGCCAGTGAGTTCACGAAAAACATAAAGACTCCGTTATTGCCCTTGACCGGACCACCGATAACTCCCTGCTTTGCAGCCGATGCAGCGGCAACAAGAGAAGGTTCGGCACCAATACCGGGTAAGGAATATGATCTGAAGGTGATGCCTGTTGCTTCCTGAACAGTAAGCCCCAGGGAATTTGCTATATCATCAAGCGTTCTGCCTTCCTGGTTTGCCTTGTTCATCTCTTCGGAAATGACCTCGGCTTTTTTATCCCTGATAAGGGTAAACCTGATGTCATTCTCCACTGCTGCAACAGGAGCAATACCTTCTTCCTGAATATTAGTGCAGAAAGCGACGACATAATTGTCTCCCACCTCGAAAACCGCCTGCTGGTTATTGTCCAGAACTATCTTACCCTGTTCAGCAGAGAACAGAGAGATCACCAGATTCCTTGGATTTTCAAGTCCCGGAAGAGTTTTTTGCTGGGGAGCTACATCGTTAGCCATCAGTTTATTAAGCCCCTGTTCTGCAATTGCACTGTTGAACTTTTCATATGTATTGTTTGTACCTGCAAACTGACTGGCTTCACTGTAGATCTTCTGATTTGTTGTGGAACTTGGAATGATTTTCCTGTCAACTATACCTATATTATATTTCCTCGAATTCTTTGATTTGTCAAGTATCTCAATAATATGGATGCCAAAACTTGTTTCTGCCGTCACTATATCACCTTTTTTGGCCGTAAAACATGCATTATTAAAGGGAGTGACCATCATGCCTTCGCGGAACCAGCCAAGGTCACCGCCTATCTGGGCTGAGCCCTGATCATCCGAATTTGTCATGGCCAGTACTTCGAATTTTGATCCCGATCTGATAAGCCTGACGAGACTGTCAGCTGCAGTTTTTGCTGCCTGCAGATTCCTGGTCTGATTAGGGGACAACAATATATGTCTTGCATGAACTGAATCAGGTCTGTCAGCAACTTCGATAAGCTTTGCGATCTTGAATGAACCATCTTCCTGGTAGGGACCAAAAACTTCAGTTTTGTTTTCCTTTTTTACAAATTCCTTCAGGTTTTCAGGAACTTCGGTCAGAGGTACAAAGAAACCGTTATATCTCGAATCGGCAGTCAGATTAATAAACTGAACAGGATCAGCAGCAGTAGCAAATTCATCCCTGGTCTTGAGTATCCAGTCCTCCGTCTGCTTTATGTCTTCTTCAGAAGGAGTAACATTAAATACTACATATTCAATGTTTCTGAGAGCAGTCCGACGGAAGCGTTCCTTATTTTTTGAGTAATATGATTCAATTTCTGACCGGGTAATGGTGACAGCCGAATCGGGTACCTGTGAATAATTCTTCATTAAATAACTGAAATCCACAGTAGATCCGGAAATGATCTTGTCAAATTCAGCCTGCTTTGAGGTTACATAAAGCCCTTTTGACACAAGGTTATTGTATTTGGCGCTCATCCTTTCATTTACGATCTCATCTTCAAAGAAAAGCCAGTATTTGTTTGCTGTCTCATCAGATTCCGTCTGTTTAAGGAAATTCACAAGGAATGATTTATTGAAAGCGCCGGTTGACTGATCGGTGAACAGCTGCCGGACAATGGGATGAGGATCATTGCCAAGTATCATTTCCTCGGTTTCTTCAGTACTTACACCTATACCTAATTTCTTATACTGCCTGTCCTGAATAAGCTCCCTTACCATCTGCTGCCATACCTGTTCCCTTATTGATTCTGCAGTCGATTCATCAATAGATGATGAACCTGATAATTTGTATATTTCCATCATGCTCTGCACCCTTTCTTCAAAGTCCTGATAGGATATATACTCTCCTGCAATTTCACCGATCTGATAATACTTTTTAGCCTGTAACCGCTGACCTCTTCCTCCTCCGAAAAAATCACTGACTACAAAAAGGAAGAGTGACAGACCTATAATTGCTGCAACAAAGACACCTGCTTTTTCCCTTAAAAACTGAATGGCTGACATTAAATCTGCTGTTTATGAATTAATAAATTTGAACTTTTTAAAAATCAGGCGACAAATATAACAAATTTCAATATTAAAAAGGGAGCTTTTCACGGCGGATATTTATAATAATGTATTACAGCAGGATGCCAGACGGGTAATACACCTTGTTTTCCTGACCGGGGTACAGGTAACCCGGCCATGATATTACTATCCTGAATCTGGTTTTTCTTCATTTTTTTGAAAGCGCAGTATAAATAAAGGTATGTTGAAAAAATACAGGTAATTTCTTCAGAAGTATACAAAAAACAGAGGGGTAATCGAAAAAAAAGTAAGAGAATATTGAAATATCTATAAAAAATAGGGGGGGTGATAAAGAAAAATATATATTTTTGCTGAAAAATAATCAGAAATATGGCAGAATTAAGATTCAGTGCACTTAAAGAGGTTTTCAAAAGAGAACCCGTTGTGACAGTTCCTCCTTCAAAGGATATTTCAAAGTATTTTGGATCACATGTGTTCAATCTTCATAAGATGGAACATTATCTGTCTCAGGAAGCTTTCCGGGTGGTAAAGAAAGCTATTACTGACGGTAAATCCCTTACAAGGATTGAGGCTCAGCAGGTGGCGATAGGTCTGAAGGCCTGGGCCATAGAGAATGGAGCCACACATTTCACTCACTGGTTCCATCCGCTTACCGACGGCACTGCTGAAAAGCATGACGGATTTCTTGAAATGGGCGACAACGGTCATATGGTTGAAAATTTCTCTGGTGATGTCCTGGTACAGTCCGAACCTGATGCTTCAAGCTTTCCCAGCGGAGGTATAAGAAATACTTTCGAGGCAAGGGGATATACCGCGTGGGATGTTTCATCTCCGGTATTTATCGTTGGTACAACACTTTGTATACCAACAATTTTTGTTTCCTATACAGGAGAAGCTCTTGATTACAAAGCTCCTCTTCTGAAAGCACTATCGGAACTTGATAAAGCTGCTGTTGAAGTCTGCCAGTATTTTGATAAGGATGTCAACAAGGTCTTTGCCACACTGGGACTTGAACAGGAGTATTTTCTCGTGGACGAGGCATTATATTATGCACGTCCCGATCTGTCGCTTGCTGAAAGAACTCTTATGGGACATCAGTCATCAAAGGATCAGCAATTGTCAGATCATTATTTCGGATCAATCCCCGAAAGAGTAATGTGTTTTATCCGGGATTTTGAATGTGAGGCATATAAGCTTGGGATACCCGTTAAAACCCGTCATAATGAAGTTGCACCCAACCAGTTTGAATGTGCACCGATTCATGAGGAGGTTAACCTTGCCGTCGATCACAACCAGCTTCTGATGGATGTGATGAGACGAATTGCAAGAAAACACAAGTTCAGAGTTCTTTTCCACGAAAAACCCTTTGCAGGCATAAATGGTTCGGGAAAACACAACAACTGGTCACTGTCCACAAATACGGGAGTCAACCTGCTTTCGCCGGGTAAGAATCCGAAATCAAACCTTCAGTTCCTGACTTTCCTCGTAAATGTAATCAAAGCAGTTAACGACAGCAATGAGATTATCCGGGCATCGGTAATGAATGAATCAAATTCATACAGGCTTGGCGGACATGAAGCGCCACCGGCAATAATTTCAGTGTTCCTGGGTACGTATCTTACCAATATGCTTGAAGATATTGTGAGCAGGGTGACTGATAAGAAGATGACCCCGGCCGAGAAAACTGAGCTCAAACTCGGGATCGGTAAAATCCCGGAAATCCTTCTTGACAATACTGACCGGAACCGTACATCACCCTTCGCATTTACGGGAAACAGGTTTGAATTCAGGGCCGTAGGCTCATCGGCAAACTGCGGCGCCGCAATGATAGCCCTGAATGCTGCTGTGGCTAATCAACTTAAAAATTTCAAAAAAGAGGTTGAAAACATAATAAAAAAGGGAAGAAATAAGGATGAAGCAATTTTCCAGGTTATCAAGAAGTATATAATCGAATCGCGGAAAGTTTTGTTTGAGGGAGATAACTACTCAAAAGAATGGCATGCAGAAGCAGAAAAAAGGGGATTATGCAACCTGAAAGGCGTTCCCGAATCGATTAAATGTTATCTGAATCCCAACGGAAAAGAGGTTCTCGTCGGATCAGGTATTTTTTCGGAAAAAGAACTTGAGAGCCGCTGCGAAGTCGAATATGAAAAATTCACAAAGAAAGTCCAGATAGAAGCCAGGGTGCTTGGCGACCTTGCTATCAACCACATAATTCCCACGGCAATCAGGTATATGAGTACTCTCCTTGATAATGTGAAGGGACTTAAAGAGGTTTTTGGAGATGGAGAATATGAAAAGATGGCATTGATCCATAAAGAAATGATCACCACTATCTCAGACCATATCTCTCAGATTGAAAAGGGTGTAAATCAGATGGTTGAAGAAAGAAAGAAGGCAAATGTCATCGAAGACTCTTATAAAAAATCTGTAACCTATGAGAAGAAGGTCAAACCTTATTTGCAGGAAATCCGTTATCATATCGATAAGCTCGAGCTGATAGTTGATGATGAGATCTGGCCCCTTCCGAAATACAGGGAACTGCTGTTCACACGTTAGAATTCTTTCCTGAGGGTTGATGTTGCAGGGGCATTGAATTCAATGCCCCTCATATTGTATGGGTATTTCAATCATTGCCCTGCAAGACATTAATAATAATTATCCGTCCCTTCCGTTTGTTATTTACACCATTCTCATTTATTTAATTATTTTTATGGTCAAATCGGAGAGGATGTCATGAAAAGGTATATAATCCTATTTATTTTATTATTTATTATTACATTACAGGAAACACCGGCCCAGGGCAGAAGAAGTGAACGGGCCTATGATGCCTATAATGCCGGTGAATATTTCGATGCTATTGATGAGTTCAAGAATACTTATTCAAAGACCAAAAAGGCAGATAAAGAGTCACGGGCTGAGTATATTTTTATGATAGCCGAATGCTATCGTCTTATAAATGATCCCCGTAATGCTGAGACATGGTACAAACTTGCCGTTAAATCAGCTTATTCAAGGCCAGAAGCACAATTCGGGCTGGCATCAACATTGAAAAAGAACGGAAAATACCAGCAGGCTATTGAGGAGTTCAGGAATTACAAGCAGGTTGCCCCTGCAGATGCAAAAGCCGACCAGGAGATACGTGCATGTGAGCTTGCCCTTGAATGGCAGCGCAATCCGGATGCATATATTGTTGAGGAAATAAAGGAACTGAATTCTAAGGAAGCCGATTTCAGTCCTGCCTTCGGACGTGACGATTTCGGAGTTGTTTATTTCACATCATCGCGTGATGATGCTGCCGGAAATAAAACCCACGGGGCTACCGGACAGGGATTTACGGATATTTTTGAGAGCAGGCTCGATAAGAAATCAAAGTGGAGTATACCTGTTCCTGCCGATGTTATTAACAGTGAATTTGAAGATGGCACCCCTTTCATCATTTCGGAATTCAGGGAAATGTATTTTACAAGGTGTGAAGCAGGAAAGCGCGAAGAAAAAGGTTGTTCTATTATGTTCTCAAAAAAGAACGGCGATACCTGGAGTGAACCTGAAAAACTTGAAATACTGGGCGATTCGCTTGTCGCAGCACATCCGGCCTTGTCACCCGATGGACTCACCCTGTATTTTGCATCTGATATTAATGGAGGATCTGGAGGAAAAGATATCTGGAAAGTCAGCCGGACTGCAGGTGGCCAGTCATGGTCAGATCCGGTAAACCTTGGCCCTGACATTAATACAGCAGGCGATGAACTGTTTCCCTATATGAGAGATGAAAACACTCTCTATTTTTCTTCCGACGGATTAATAGGAATGGGCGGACTTGACATCTTCAAGGCGACAGCACAACCTGACGGATCATGGACGGTACAGAATATGAAAGCTCCAATCAACAGCTCCGCAGACGATTTCGGAATAGCCTTCGAAAATGAAAATGAGAAGGGGATTTTCAGCTCAACCCGTAAAGGACGAGGAAACGATGAACTTTATTCTTTTGAGTTCCCTCCGCTGAAATTCAGTGTAACCGGACTTGTTAAAGATGAAAAGACAGGGACGGCCATCCAGGGATCAACGGTACAGCTGATAGCCTCAGACGGATCAAACCTGCAGGCTGAGACCGGAGCCGGAGGAGATTTTAAATTCTCACTTAAACCCGATGTGGATTATATTTTCCTGGCTTCAAAAAGAGGTTATCTGAACGGAAAAGAAAAAGAAACAACAAAAGGTCAGGAGAAGAGCCGGGATTTCATGGTTACAATTAACCTGACGGCAATCGATATGCCAATAGAATTGCCGAATATATTCTATGATTTCAACAAGTGGGATCTGCGGCCCGAATCGATGGTTTCTCTTGATAAGCTTGTTGAAACTCTTAATGATAATCCGAATGTTACGATAGAGCTGATGTCACATACCGACTCGAGGGATACGGAAGCCTATAACCAGGAATTATCCCAGAAGCGTGCACAATCAGTCGTACAGTACCTTATTGATAAGGGTATTGAACAAGAAAGATTGTCTGCAAAAGGATATGGTGAATCAAATCCGAAAGTTGTTGACGCTGCTATCTCAGCACAGTCGCCTTTCCTTAAGACCGGAGCAACTCTGTCGGAGCAATATATTAACTCACTTGCCGGAGATGAACAAAAGGAGATCGCTCACCAGATCAACCGACGCACCGAATTCAGAGTTTTGAGAACAGATTACGTATCACCGAAATAAATAACAACATATTAATCAAAACTGAATATACCGCCCTTCGTGCATTTAGTTTGTACTTAGTATGAAAAATATTATCTCATCTGTTTTCCTTGCTGTAATTGCATCAATTACATTAATGGGTTCCAATCCGGCGAATCCCGTAAGGATACTTGTTATTACAGGCGGACATGGCTATAAAGTTGAGCAGTTCAATGAAATGCTGACCAGCATGGGTCCGGAAATCACCTGGCAGGTTGCAGAGCTTCCGGGAGCCTTTGAAATGTTCAAACCTGAAAACAGAAATAAATATGATGTCCTGGTTTTCTATCACATGTGGCAGAAGATCACGGAAGAACAGGCTGAGACTTTTGCAGAATGCATAAAAAGCGGTAAACCGGTTGTGGCTCTCCATCATAGTATCTGTGCCTTTGATGACTGGCCCGAATACTGGAATATCATCGGAGGAAAGTATTTCCACAAAGAGACAACATTCAACGGGAAAGTGTATCAACCCTGCTCATATATCCATGATCTTAATTTCAACGTAAAGATTGCTAATACAAAACACCCGGTAACCAGAGGAGTGACCGATTTCCCGATATTCGACGAGACATATAAGGGTTATTATGTTGCTGATGATGTTACTACTCTACTTACTACCGACGAACCGAGCAGTACACCAACTATCGGCTGGGCAAAGAAATATGGTAAATCACGAATTGTAGTTCTTCAAAGCGGTCATGATGTACCAACCTTCGAAAATCCCGGTTTCAGGAAACTGCTGAAACAGTCAATTATCTGGGTCTACAAAAAATAACTCTCTGTTTAACACTGTTTTCCTTTGTTTAGCTCTCACGATAAAATCGGGATAAGTTATGTAAGTTCTTAGTTTTATTATGGTTACACAGAGGTACACAGAGAAGAGCCTGGAGGATTTTTCTTTTTCTTATCTTTAACCAACATTTTTTTGTAATGCAGGAAAAATCAAAGTATGATCTTCGCGGAGTGTCTTCACAAAAAGAGGATGTCCATTCTGCAATCAGTAAGATCGATAAGGGTATCTTTCCGAAAGCTTTCTGCAAAATAGTTCCCGATCTTCTCGGAGGTGATCCCGGTTACTGTAATATAATGCATGCCGACGGGGCAGGAACAAAATCATCTCTTGCCTATGTTTACTGGAAGGAGACGGGCGATATGTCGGTATGGAAGGGAATAGCACAGGATGCAATTGTGATGAACCTTGATGACCTTCTGTGTGCAGGAGCTACTGATAATATCCTGATCTCATCAACAATAGGAAGGAATAAAAACCTTATTCCCGGCGGGGTGATTTCAGCTATAATCAATGGAACAGAAGAATTCCTTACGGAGTTAAGAGATCTTGGCATTGGGATATGGTCAACCGGCGGCGAAACTGCAGATATTGGTGATCTCGTCAGGACAATAGTGGTTGATTCGACTGTTATAGCGAGGATTAAACGGCCGGATGTTATCTCAAATCATAACATCAAAGCAGGGGATGTCATCATTGGGCTGGCTTCTTCCGGCCGGACAACCTATGAAAAGGAATACAACGGGGGGATGGGCAGCAACGGACTGACATCAGCACGCCATGATGTATTCGGATCATACCTGGCTGAAAAATATCCCGAGAGCTTTGATCCGTCAATTCCCCGCCATCTTGTTTATACCGGAAAACTTAAACTGACAGATCCCGTTGATGGTACCGGAATGAATGCAGGTAAACTTGTACTTTCTCCCACCCGGACTTATGCACCTGTTATAAAAGATATTCTGGGATCGATGCGGTCTGAGATACACGGAATGGTACATTGTTCGGGGGGAGGACAGACAAAAATCCTCCATTTTATTGATGATCTTCATATAATAAAAGACAACCTTTTCCCGCTGCCTCCGCTGTTCAGATTAATTCATGAACAATCCGGTACGGACTGGAAAGAGATGTACCAGGTCTTTAATATGGGGCACAGGTTTGAAATCTATACAGATCAGAAAAATGCTGATGAAATAATCCGGATAGCATCCTGCTTCGACCTTGAAGCAAAGGTCATCGGAAGGTGTGAAATTTCTGACAGAAGGAAACTGACAATAGTATCTGAAGCCGGGAGGTTTGAGTATCTGTGATCTACGCCTCACCCCTCACCCTTCATACCTCACCCCTCAGGGTTCCAGCATCAGCTCCTCGTGTTTTCTGAAGCACCTTCCCATACTTATTAATCTGGCTCCGATCCGGCAATCGAGACATCTTCTCTTTTTGCAATATTCATTTCTCAGCCGGATAAGCGCCTGGGAATAAAATGCTGATTCCGCTTCAATTCCGATAAGTTTCCATTCATCTGTTATTGAATTAGCTTCAGGGGGAATATCCTCCAGAAATGAAAGTGCTCTTTCACTGACCTCTTTCAGATCGCGTGTTTTACCATAAACAAATATTGCCGGGGTAACAGCATTTATCAGAAGCAGATCCGATGCCTGAGATCCTGTATGTTTCGGAGAAAACCTGCTTTTTTTCCCGAAAATGAAATGATCATTCCAGTATTCCGAAGCTTCCACCTCA
This sequence comes from Bacteroidota bacterium, assembly GCA_029564935.1. Taxonomy (GTDB): domain Bacteria; phylum Bacteroidota; class Bacteroidia; order Bacteroidales; family VadinHA17; genus LD21. The sequence goes on along the minus strand of JAKQPD010000171.1, from coordinate 30,676 downwards.
AAGACTCCCTTCAGTTGCCTGATATTATTGCATTCGAGAGCCCTGGAGAATAATCCTCCGGAGCCGCAAAGCATAGCCGCAAGCTGTGAGATCCTTACAGTGGGGAAATTGGCTGGTCTGAGCCTGGCAAATTTCCAGATAAATCCATGCAGGGGCTGCAATGAATATTTTGATGATAGGATCTTATATTCGCGGATGAGTGAAATATAATAATCATCAATTATTGCATTCCTGAATAGTCCTTCATCAAGGAGGCCGGCAGTCCCGAAAAGGAGAGCCTCGACCTGAAAGCGGTTGTCGGAATGTTTCCTGATGATCCTGAACGGGAGAGATACAGCCAGCATTTCAAACGGTCCGGTATTTACCCTGAACCCGAAATAACGCACAAGTAATCTGTAAAAAGTTTCTTCCCAGTCATGTCCGGTTTCTGTATAGATCCTCATTATCTGATCCATTTTATCCTGCAGTCTGTCGATCAGGACTGATCCGAGCCAGTGACGGATAAAAAGCTTATCAATATCCCTTATCTGCTCCTGGCAGGCAATCAGACAGGGATTATTCACCAGTTCAAGATACTTGTCATAAAGGTCAGGATTGAATGATATTGTTGTTGTCAGGACTTCTTCCCCTTTTGAATTAAAAACCCGGCGGTCGTTATTTGCGACGACATGTAAAATAACATTATCAAAAGCCGGGTCGTGATTATGACCGTGATTGTCGAAATGGGATGAGGAAGTATGTATTTCAACATTTCCTGCCCAGCTTGTATCTCCGATCTGTATCCTGGCATTAAAAAAATCGGGGCCGGAGTCTTTATTATATTCTCCGGGATGTATGACCCTTATCTTATTTTTATCATTATCAAGAAGTGATTCAGGGTCATAAAGAGAATATTTCCAGAGGTAATGAAGGAATTCTTCTTTCATGGCAGCACGGGTTTAAAAGAATGCAGCGAAAGAATAAAATTATGCAAAAAGCTCTTATGACGCAAGAGCAGGACCGGAAATTATTTCCGGATTATTTCAGATAATTTTTTTCTCCAATAGATACTGAGCCATTTCAATCTGGATCTCCTGTGCTTTTTCTCCTGCGACCTTATCGAAGTTTTCCGAATTATCGGCGAATATTATAGCTCTTGATGAATTAACGATCAGTCCGCATTTATTTGTCATTCCATACCGGGCAACTTCTGAGAGGCTTCCTCCCTGTGCTCCTATCCCGGGCACCAGAAGGAAATGTTCGGGAACAATTTTCCGGATATCCTTAAGCATTTCAGCCCGTGTGGCCCCGATAACGTACATCAGGTTATCGGTGGTTCCCCATTTTTGTGATAATGTCAGAACTCTTTCAAATAACCTTATGCCATCTTCATTATGATACTGGAAATCATCAGCTCCCTTGTTTGAGGTAAGTGCAAGAAGGATCACCCATTTATGACTGTATGAAAGAAAGGGTGTTACTGAATCTTCACCCATATATGGCGCTACGGTTATTGCATCACAGTCCATATTTTCGAAAAACGCCCTGGCATACATTCTTGAAGTGTTTCCTATATCGCCTCTTTTCGCATCAGCGATAATAAAAATATCAGGGTAATTTTTCCTGATATATCTGACAGTCTCCTGAAGGGTATCCCATCCCTGTGTTCCTGAATGCTCATAAAATGCAACATTGGGTTTGAAGGCGATTGCATAATTATGAGTGGAATCAATTATCCTTTTATTGAATTCAAGTACCGGATTATCGTATTTCTGAAGGGAGGGAGGCAGTTTGTCAGTTTCTGTATCCAGTCCGACACAAAGAAAGGATCTCTTCTTCACTATGTTGTTAAAGAGCTGTAAGTGATTCATATGTTGTCCGCTTAAATATTACTTTCCTTAAGACGTTCTGCATTCTCGGCCATCTGGAGCTGATCAATTATCTCCTCGATATTGCCATCCAGTATGCTGGGAAGATTATACATCGTAAGATTGATCCTGTGATCTGTCATTCTGCCCTGAGGGTAGTTATATGTACGTATCTTTGCCGACCGGTCACCGGTTGATACCATTGTCTTCCTGCGATGTGAAATATCATCAAGGTATTTTTGATATTCAAGATTATAGAGTCGTGTCCTCAACTCTTTCATCGCCTTGTCATAATTCTTGAGCTGGGATTTTTCATCCTGGCAGGTCACAACTATCCCTGTCGGAATATGGGTAAGCCTGATAGCTGAATAAGTAGTGTTGACTGACTGTCCTCCCGGACCCGATGAGCAGTAAGTATCTTTTCTTACATCTTCATTTCTTATCTCGACATCGAACTCACCTGCCTCCGGCAGTACCACCACTGATGCGGCCGATGTATGGATCCTTCCCTGTGTCTCAGTCTGAGGTACCCGTTGTACCCTGTGAACTCCCGATTCATATTTCATTACACCATAGACACCATCACCGGAAACACTGAGGACTATTTCCTTATATCCTCCGGCAGTGCCTTCAGAAAAGCGGTTAATTTCTGCTTTCCAGCCTTTAAGCTCGAAGAATTTCGTGTACATCCTGAACAGATCGCCTGCAAAGATACTTGCTTCATCGCCACCAGTACCTGCACGGATCTCAATAACTGCATTCTTCTCATCCTCAGGATCAACAGGTATCAGAAGCAACTTTATCTCTTCCTCCATTTCCGGTATCTGCTCATTCAGCTTTTCAAGCTCGGCTTTGGCCATTTCACGCATTTCCTCGTCCTTCTCTGTTGCCAGAAGTTCCTTTGTACTGTCAATATTTGAAAGGGCAAGCTTATATTTCTCGTACGATTCTATTATCGGCTGTAGTCCTTTATATTCTTTGTTAAGAGCAATATACCTCTCCATATCCGAAAGCACCTCCTGACGTGTAAGAAGATCACCCACCTCTATAAAGCGCTGTTTTACTCCCTCCAGCTTCTCAAGAATAAGATTATCGGACATAATTTTTAAAATTGCGTGCAAAGTTAATAAAAATCCGGGACCTGACAATACATTGATGAAACAGGATGAGGATTGAGAGAGGGGGAATGGGAGAGGGGGAGAATGGGAGAATGGGAGCTTGTGTAAGATTCTTGGAGTTTATAGAGAAGGGCAAAGATTATTTTTGGAAAAAAAGAGTGTTTTAACGCAACTTTTTATACTGTTTTTTCGTCTTTATATAAAAGAAACAGTATTGTCTGATACAATAAGTTTCGAAATAGCGAAGATTTTAGAAGAATTTTTTAAAAATAATTTCAATTGTTTGACAATTTACATAAAAAAGCCTTATTTTTGCGTTCCAAAATTGGAGACTTGATTTATTTGTGGACAAACAATATTTTAATAAAAGACATGTACTTAACATCAGAAAAAAAGCAGGAGTTATTCAAGTCATTCGGAACGTCTGAAATTGATACCGGTACAGCTGAGGGACAGATAGCGCTCTTCTCGTACAGGATCAATCATCTTACTGAACATCTGAAAAAGAATAAGAAAGATTTTAGCACACAGCAGGCACTTATTAAGCTCGTGGGTAAAAGAAGAAGACTTCTCGACTACCTGAGAGTAAAAGATATCGAACGATACCGCGAAATCGTTAAAGCATTGAAATTACGCAAATAGGGAAAAAGGCAATTCTGAATTGCCTTTTTTCATACTATTTTTATTCCTGTAATTTCAGCAATCACAAAATTTTATATAAGAATGTTTAATTTAAAAGAGAAGACTATTGATCTCGGCGACGGGAGACAAATAGTATTACAGACAGGCAAGCTCGCCAGACAGGCTGACGGTGCTGTACTGCTGAAGATGGGCAAAACAATGCTGCTTGCAACTGTTGTTGCCGCAAAAGAACCTAAGGAAGATGCTGATTTTATGCCTCTTTCTGTCGAATATAAGGAGAAATATGCTTCATCCGGCCGTATACCCGGAGGATTCCTCAAACGGGAAGCAAGGCCATCAGATTATGAAATACTTATTTCAAGACTGGTCGACAGGGCTTTACGTCCGTTGTTCCCCGATGATTACCATTGTGAGACCTTCGTTACAATAAATCTTATTTCAGCCGATACTGAAATAATACCAGATGCACTGGCCGGACTTGCTGCTTCGGCAGCTCTGGCTGTCTCTGACATACCTTTCAACGGACCAATATCCGAGGTGAGGGTTGCAAGGATAAACAATAAATATGTGATCAATCCCTCTGCAACGGAACTTAAGGATGCTGATATGGACATGATGGTCGGCGCTACTTATGATAACATCCTGATGGTTGAAGGTGAGATGAAAGAAGTTCAGGAATCGGAAATGCTCGAAGCTCTTAAACTGGCACACGAGACAATTAAGATCCACTGTAAGGCACAGATGGAGTTTGCCGAAGAACTTGGAAAAACTGTAAAACGTGAATATGCTCCTGAAGATAATGACGAGGAGCTTAAACAAAAGGTCTGGAATGAAACATACGATAAATGTTACCAGGCAGCCAAATCATCAACAACAAGCAAACAGGCCCGTTCTGAAGCTTTTGATGCAATAATCACGGAATTTCTTGCTCAGTATACAGAAGAAGATGAGGTTAATGAACCTCTTGTGAAAAAATATTACCACGATGTTCTCAAAGAAGCTGCAAGGAGACTAGTTCTCGACGAACAGATCCGTCTTGACGGAAGAAAACCAGATCAGATACGACCCATCGTGTGCGAGATTGATCCGCTTCCTGCAACACACGGCTCCTCGTTGTTCACCAGAGGGGAGACCCAGTCACTGACAACCGTAACACTCGGCACCAAACTCGATGAGAAAATCATTGACGATGTACTGAATCAGGGTAGCGAGAAATTCACCCTTCATTATAATTTCCCGCCATTCTCGACCGGAGAGGCAAAGCCCGCACGTGGTGTAAGCCGCAGGGAAATCGGTCACGGCAACCTTGCCCACAGAGCCCTTAAAAACATGATGCCATCTGATACAGAAAACCCATATGCCATAAGGGTTGTTTCTGATATCCTTGAATCAAACGGATCCTCATCAATGGCTACTGTCTGTGCCGGATCGCTGGCTCTGATGGATGCAGGGATAAAACTCCGGAAACCTGTTTCCGGAATTGCAATGGGACTCATAACCGATAAACAAACAAATAAATACGCAATACTATCGGATATTCTGGGTGATGAAGACCACCTTGGTGATATGGATTTCAAAGTTGCCGGTACAAAAGACGGTATCACAGCAACACAAATGGATATAAAGGTCGAAGGACTTTCATTCGAGATCATGGCAAAAGCTCTTGATCAGGCTAAAACCGGAAGGATGCACATACTGGGCATCATGAACGAAATAATCTCAGAACCCCGCCCGGAACTTAAACCTCATGCACCGAGAATTGAAATGTTATCAATCCCGAAAGAAATGATCGGAGCACTTATCGGTCCCGGAGGAAAAGTGATCCAGGAAATACAGAGGGTTACAGGCGCTACCATCGTTGTTGAAGAGATAGATGGAAGAGGAGATGTAAATGTATTCGGGGAAAATAAGGAAGTTATTTCCGCTGCTGTCGACTGGATAAAGAAAATCGTTGCAGTACCCGAGATCGGACAGATATACAAAGGCAAAGTAAAAACCATAGTTCAGTTTGGCGCTTTTGTCGAAATACTTCCCAATAAAGACGGATTGCTTCATATTTCTGAGATAGACTGGAAGAAGGTTCAGAAAGTTGAGGATGTACTTAAGGAAGGCGATGAGGTGGAAGTTAAGCTTATAGAGATTGACCAGAAAAACGGTAAACTGAAACTTTCACGAAAAGTTCTCCTTCCACGGCCACCCAGACAGGAGCATGATGAACACAGGAAACATGAAGGCGGACAGAAATAAACTGCTGGAAACATAATTATAAATAACGGGGGCGTTGGGTGCAACGCCCTTTTTGTTTTGCTAATTTACACGGCAGTTAATATATTTGACCTGTTGTCATTGACAGGGAAACCGGCATGAATAATAAATATAACTATGTGGTGATTGAAGGTAATATCGGTGCAGGCAAGACTACCCTTGCCTCAAAGATAGCGGGCCAGTTCAATGCCCGGCTCATCCTTGAAAGCTTTGCCGATAATCCCTTCCTCCCAAGGTTCTATGAAGATCCTGAAAAATACTCCTTCCCGCTCGAGCTTTCTTTCCTGGCAAGCCGCTATAAACAGCTGAGAGAGGAACTCGAACCACAGGATCTCTTCAGCTCATTCACGGTTGCAGATTATTATTTTGCCAAATCACTGATCTTTGCCGCTTCAACTCTCAAAGGTGATGAATATAACCTCTACAGACAGATCTTTTATATTATATACAGCTCATTGCCCCGGCCCGATATCTATGTTTACCTTCATCTTAATCCTGACCGCTTACTTAAAAATATTGAAAAACGGGGAAGACATTATGAAAAATCGATTACGGCAGAATATCTTCGTACTATCCAGGAAAGCTATTTCTCATTTTTCAGACAGAATCCGGAGAATAAATATCTTGTTATCGATATAAGCAATATTGATTTTGTTTCAGATGAAAATGATTATAAGAAGATAATCAATGCGATTTTTGAGAGTGATTACCAGCCAGGAATGAATAAACTAATTTTGTAATTTTCTTAATTTTTTATATGTTCCCTGAACTTTTTTTTAAATTTGCAGTTTAATTTGTATCTTGTTGAACTATTTACACACGACTATTAATAATCAAATAACTAGTTTTATCATGAAAAAAATCAGCAGCTATTTTATTCTCATCGTGGCCGCAGCCTTAATGACAGGCTGTAGTGGTCTGAATAAGATGAAGAAAAACCAGGACACAATTAAGTATGAGGTAACTCCAAAGATTCTTGAAGCACACGGAGGCCTGGTAAATGTTACTATCAAAGGTGAATTCCCTGAAAAGTATTTCGACAAGAAGACTACAGTTACAGCTACTCCTGTTCTGACCTATGCAGGTGGAGAAACAGCTTTTGATAAAGTTCAGGTATTACAGGGTGAGAAAGTTATGGCCAATAACCAGGTTATTACTTATACAGGTGGTAATTTCACCTATAATGCAGTCATTCCTTATAAAGACGCAATGAAAGTATCAGAGCTGATGCTGAGAGTAAATGCAGTGAGAGGGGCAAAAAGTCTTGACTTTGAACCGGTAAAACTGGCAGATGGTGTTATTGCAACTTCAACGCTGGTTCAGAAACATGGAAGAGCTGTCTTGATGAAAGATAATTTCCAGAGGATCATTCCTGAAAGCCAGATGGCTGATATAAACTATGTAATTAACAGGGCAGATATCCGCAGCGCAGAACTTAAAGCTGCTGACATTACAGCTTTGAAAGAATATATCCAGGCTGTTAATACCGATCCTTCCCGCCAGTTCAAAACCGCAGTTGTAAGCTCCTATGCATCTCCCGATGGTCCTCTTACCCTGAATGAAAAACTTTCAGGAAACAGAGGTACTGCAGCCGATAAATTCATCAAGAAAGAATTCTCAAAAATTGAAGCTGCAAAAACAGGCGACTTTTTCGACAATTTAACCACTCCGGAAGACTGGGAAGGCTTTAAGGAAGAAGTAGAAAAATCATCAATCCAGGACAAAGATCTGATACTGAGGGTTCTTTCTATGTATGCCGACCCTGCTGTACGTGAAAAAGAGATCAAAAACATGGCATCAGCTTATGAATCACTGAAAGATGAGATTCTCCCTAAGCTGAGAAGGTCAAAAATGGTCATCAATGTTGATAAGATCGGTCGCAGCGACGAACAGATACTTGCTCAGGCCAAATCTGATCCCAAAGTACTCAGTCTGGAGGAAATGCTTTATGCATCCACTCTTACCAAGGATGCCAACGAACAACTCAAATTCTACCAGGCAGCTGCAGAAGCTTATCCGAAATGTATCAGGGCTCATAATAATGTTGGTTATACACTCATGGCTCTCGGAAGAACAGATGATGCTGTCAAAGCTTTCGAAGCTGCAAAAGCGATCAACAATAACGATGTTGTAAAGAACAACCTTGGTTTTGCCGCACTTGTTAAAGGTGAACTCGTTAAAGCTGAAGAACTGTTCAATTCGATGACAGCTCAGACACCCGAATCAAAATGGGGACTGGGAGTTATTGCAATTACAAAGGGAGAATATGATAAGGCAGTTAACCTTTTCGGAACAGAACCTTGCTTCAACCTGGCTCTGGCACAGCTTCTTAAAGGCGATGTCAACAGGGCTAAAGCAACTCTCGACAGTATGAAAGAAACATGCAAAGGAAGAGCTCCTTACCTTAAAGCTGTTGTTGGTGCACGTCTGGATGACAAAAACTATATGCTTGCCGGTCTGCGCGAAGCTGTCGGAATCGATCCCGCATTCAAAGCAGCTGCAAAAACCGATATGGAATTTGCAAAATTCTTTGCCGACGATGCATTCAAATCAATCGTTCAATAAATTTTATTAATGATATTTACCGTAGGGGCATTGCATGCAATGCCCTTTTTTTATAAATGTTTCTTCTTCAACCAGTCCCTCTCCCCCGGGAGAGGGATTTAGGGAGAGGTTTAAATTTCCCGGGAGAGGGATTTATACATCTCCCACATTACAATCCCCGCACTGACCGCAATATTGAGCGAATGTTTCGTACCTGACTGTGGTATCTCAATCACGTGGTCGCACATATCGATTATTTCCTGGTCAACTCCATTTACTTCATGACCGAAGACAAAAGCATATTTTATATTTTTTTCGGGAATAAAATCGTTGAGACTTATTGCACCTTCTGCCTGTTCGATACCGATGATCCTGTAGCCTTCCGATATTAGCCCGGTTATTGCTTCTGCCGTCTTTTTGAAATATTTCCAGGATACCGATTCGGTGGCCCCCAAAGCAGTTTTCCGGATCTCAGGATGAGGGGGAACGCCTGTTATACCGCACAGATAAATACTTTCTGCAAGAAATGCATCAGCACTCCTGAACACCGAACCGGTATTGCTCATGCTCCTTACATTATCAAGAACAATCACAAATGGTGATTTTACCAGATTCCTGAATTGTTCCACACTTTTCCTCCCCAGTTCCCTGTTGAACAGCTTGCGCATTATTTTTTTTACACGAAAATAGATAAAATATGCTATTATTGTATTTTGTGGATGAGTAATTCCGTGACAGGAAGCTTATTACTATAAACCAGGTTAATTGTTATGAATATTCATGAGTATCAGGGAAAATCACTGCTTCGTGCATGTAATGTAGATATTCAGGAAGGTTTTGTTGCAGAAACTCCTGATCAGGCAGTAATGGTGGCAAACCAGTTGCACGATAAATTCGGATCGGAATATTTCGTGATAAAAGCTCAGGTACAGGCAGGCGGCAGGGGAAAAGGCGGGGGTGTGAAGCTTGCACGGTCAGTTGAGGAAGCCGGGAAGATCGCTTCGGAACTGCTTAATAAAACCCTGATTACTCCACAAACCGGCCCTGCCGGGAAAATTGTAAGGAAAGTTCTCGTTGCACAGGATGTTTATTATAAAGGAGAATCAGATATCCGGGAGTTTTATATAAGCCTTCTACTCGACAGGAATAAGAGCCGCTATATCATTATGTACTCCCCTGACGGGGGCATGTCAATCGAAGAGGTGGCAGAAAAGAATCCTGACAGGATTTTTACCGAAGAGATCCATCCTGGAGCAGGCCTGCAATCATTTCAGTGCCGTAATATTGCCTTTAACCTCGGATTGACAGGTACTTCATATACAAATATGCTCAGATTCCTGGCAGGTGTTTATGAGACATTTACAGGATGCGATGCTCAGCTTCTTGAAATAAATCCTGTTCTGAAAACGAGTGATGACAGGATCCTGGCAGTAGACTGTAAGGTCACGCTCGACGACAATGCATTGTTCAGACATCCTGATCTTGCTGAGATGCGCGACCTGAACGAGGAGGATCCGGTAGAGACCGAGGCTGCAAAGCACAATCTCAACTTCATTAAGCTTGACGGCAATGTCGGCTGTATGGTGAATGGTGCAGGCCTCGCAATGGCCACTATGGATATAATAAAATTATCCGGAGGGTCACCTGCAAATTTTCTCGATGTGGGGGGGGGCGCAAGTGCTGAAACTGTTGAAGCAGGATTCAGGATCATCCTTAAAGATCCGGCTGTAAAAGCAGTACTTATAAATATTTTCGGGGGAATAGTACGTTGCGACAGGGTTGCAAACGGTGTCGTCGAAGCTTACAGATCAGTGGGGGAGATAAAGGTTCCTGTGATAGTCCGGCTTCAGGGAACAAATGCCGAAGATGGCAGGAAAATAATCGACGGATCGGGACTGTCAGTCTGTTCGGCTCTGACTTTCAACGAAGCAGCCGGACTGGTAAGCTCAGTACTTAAGGGTAACTAAACTCATTTCCTGTGCGTTCCGTCACAAAATGGCATCTGACCACTCTTACCGCATCTGCAGATTGAAATGATACTGTCGGAAATGACTTTTTTATTCCCCGAACTTATTAACTCAAAACTGCCTTTGACAACTATCGGCCCGTCTCTCATAATCTTAACCGTGACAGGCTGCTCAGGTATCTTTTCTGCCCCGGATCCCATCAGCTCTGGCCTGCGGAATTTTATATGATTGGTTTGCTCGGGACCAATGATTTTATTCTTCTCCTCATCATTCCATTTCCATGTGAGAGCTTCAGTCGGACACATATTAACAGTTTTAATTATCCTGTCAGTTGTGGCTCCATGCATATCAACCCAGGGCCTGCGCCCCGGATCGAATACTTCAATCAGCTCCCGGTAACAGTATGTTGCATGAATGCAGGCATCCTGCTTCCAGTATACGGTTATCTCACCATTCGTATATTTTCTTCCACCCGAAAATGATTTGCCTTTTTCCATTTATATTGTTAATAAGTTAACTCATTAAATGTTTGCAATTTAATATTTTTTTATAATAAATATTTGAATAATCAATCTTATGATTGCTTATATTTGCCTATCAGTCTGATAGGTGAAAGTTTTTTCTTAATGGTCTGTTTTTCAGAAATAATTATTGGCATTGGCAGCCTGAGCAATCCACTTTCCGCTCTGGCCGGATTGATTGTATTTGTTTGTGCCATAGTAGTATACTTGTTATTCAGACTTAGGAAGACCAGATACAATCTTGAGAGAAAATGCATGCAGGTCAAAGCTGAAAACGATACACTTCTTAAAAAGCTCTCAGATATTGAAAAGCAGTCGGAACAATTTAAAAAAGAACAGATAAAGACTGCAAACTATTACAGGATGCTCATTGAGTCGGCCGATGATGGTATTTCTTTCTATGATAATGAAGGGCAGCTTAAGTTTTCAAATCCGGCATTCTATTCCCTGCTCGGACTTACGAAGGATTCTTATAATATTGAAACATCTGTAGAACTGATTCATCCCGACGACCGTGATTTTCATGTAAGACGGGAAGCAGAATTAAAGGAAAGAGGATTTTTTGAAAGTGAACTGAGATTATTGCACAAGGATGGCCACTATGTTTTCCTTTCAACCAGGTCGGTCAGTGTCAGGGACGAATCCGGCGAGGTAACAGGATCCCTAATAATTTCAAGAGATATTACAAAGCTGAAAAAGGAACATGAAGAGCTCATCAAAGCAAACATGGTGGCTGAAGCAAGCAATAAGCTCAAATCAACCTTCCTGGCAAATATCTCACACGAAGTAAGAACACCTCTGAACAGTGTTGTGGGATTTTCTAATCTGCTTCTGGCAGAAGATATTACAAAAGAGGTCAGGGAACAGTACTTCGAACATATTACTTATAACAGCGAAAAGCTTCTGCAGATTATCGGCGATATTATTGACCTTTCCAGGCTTGAGAGCTCACAAATTGAAATCATTAACGAGGAAGTGTCAGTTAACCAAATTGTCAAAGAGGTTGTAGATGAAGCCAGACAGGTTATCAGGAGAAATGAAAAGACGATCACTGTAAGCGTTATCACTCCTCTTGATAATAACAGCGACAGGATACTGTCTGACAGAGTATGGCTTAAGAGAGTCCTTAACCATCTGATGGACAATGCAATAAAATTCACTCTCGATGGTTCGGTTGAGTTATCCTATTACCTTCAGAACGGCGATCTGGTCTTTAAGGTCAGGGATACGGGAATAGGGATAAATAAGGAGAACCTCGGAAGGATCTTTGAGGAATTCCAGCAGGAGGTTGATGGCCATCATCGTCCGTTTGAAGGTCTTGGAATCGGGCTTACCCTTGTAAAAGAGGTTATCGGAAAGATGGGAGGTAAAATACTTGTTCAGTCTGAGAAAGGTATAGGATCAGTTTTTACATTTTCAATTCCTTACAGACAGACAGAAACTGCGAAATTGAAAACAGAAGATCTTCAAAAAGATCAGCCGGAGAAAAATCTGGACTGGAGTGCTTATAAATGCCTGCTTGTTGATGATAATGTAGATGTCCTTACCTATCTTAAACGGATACTCCTCGATACAGGGATAAATGTAATTTCTGCAAATTCAGGTGCTGAAGCTATTGATATTATATCAAAAACATCAGATCTTGATCTCATTCTCCTTGATTTGCAGATGCCTGAAATTAATGGTCTTGAAGTCACGAAGGAGATAAGGAAGATAAACAGCAAAATACCGGTCATTGCCCAGACAGCCTATATTTTTGAAGATGATAAAGCCGGTATCCTGGCAGCAGGTTGCGATGCCTGTCTGATCAAACCCATCCTTAAAGACAACCTTATAACTGTGATGTCTTCATTTATAAAGTCTGTCTGATCAAAAGGGTAATCTCTCCGTTTTTCTTATTACTTTGTAAGCAACTTTTCCTGATGGAACAAAGCTACGCTGATATTATACTTCCTCTTGCAATTAAAGGGAGGCTTACATACAGCATCCCCTCTAATTTGCTGTCACTGGCACGGCCGGGTGTCAGAGCGCTTGTTCAGCTCGGGAACAGAAAGCTGTATTCAGGTATCATTGCCAGGATATATAACAATCCTCCCGGACTTAGTAAAATTCGTCCGGTTGTTGATATAACTGATCCGGTTCCTGTTGTAAATGAAAGGCAGCTAAAGCTATGGAGGTGGATGTCAGAATATTATATGTGTTCCGAAGGAGAAGTGATGAAGGCTGCAGTCCCGGGGATACTCTTCCCCGAAGGAAATACATCTGCTCCGGTTATAGAAAAATATAAGCCCAGAGAGGAATCTTTTGTACAGCTGACTAAAAAGTTCAATGATGAAGAACTAAACATCATTCTTGATAAGCTTAAAAAAGCTCCCGGGCAATCAGCTCTGCTGACATCTTATCTTCACCTTTCGGCATTTGGAACTGCAACTGATGCCGGACCTGTTAGGAAATCAGTATTGTTGAAAGATGCCGGATCTTCCGCTGCAAATCTTACAGGACTTATCAAAAAGGGGATCCTGGAATGTATCTCTCTCGAGGTGGGAAGACTGGCAGACAGCAGGAATGTGACGGTACCTCTTAACAAGCTAAGTGACAGCCAGTCGGCGGTACTGGATTCGGTTCATAAAAGCTTCGCGGAAAAGGATATAGTATTATTGCATGGAATTACATCAAGCGGTAAGACTGAAATTTATATTCATTTAATAGAAGAGCAGCTGAAGTCGGGGAAGCAGATCCTTTACCTGCTTCCGGAAATTGCACTTACAACCCAGATAATTCTCAGGCTGCAGAAGCATTTCGGTCATCTTACAGGGGTTTACCACTCCAGATTTTCTGACCAGGAAAAGGTTGAGATATGGAAAAGAGTGGCTGATAATAATCCTTCCGGAGGATACCGGCTTATTCTGGGTGTCAGGTCATCTGTTTTTCTTCCTTTCAGCGAACTAGGGCTTGTAATTATTGATGAAGAACATGACGGTTCCTATAAGCAGCACGATCCGGCGCCGCGATATCATGCAAGAGATACCGCCATTATGCTTGCCGGGTTCCATGGGGCAAAAACAATTATGGGATCGGCCTCCCCGTCAGTTGAAAGTTATTATAATGCACTCAGCGGTAAATACGGACTTGCCGAATTAAAAGAAAGATTCGGTGCGGTAAAGCTGCCTTCCATAGTTCTGGCCAATACCCGGGAGGCATACAGGAAAAAACTGATGGTCTCACATTTTACTCCTGAATTGCTTAATGCAATCGATGAAGCTCTCGAAAAAGAGGAACAGGTGATCCTCTTCAGGAACAGGAGAGGCTTTTCACCATATATAGAGTGTCCCGAATGCGGCTGGATACTCGTCTGCAATCAGTGTGCAGTGAATATGACTTATCACAAATCTGCCAGGAGCATGGTCTGCCATTATTGTGGCAACAGTACCGCGGTTCCATCCAAATGCGGTAACTGTGGTTCGCCGGGACTGGCTACCCGGGGATTCGGTACGGAAAAAGTTGAAGATGAGATTAAAATTGTTTTTCCTGCTGCCCGTGTTGCCAGGATGGATCAGGATACTACAAAAGGTAAAAATTCATTTAAAAGTATTATCAGGGCTTTTGAAGAGAGAAGGACAGATATCCTTATCGGAACCCAGATGATATCAAAAGGCCTCGACTTTGAAAACCTTACCGTCGTAGGGATCCTTAATGCAGACAACCTTCTTAATTTTCCCGATTTCAGGGCTCATGAAAGGAGCTTTCAGCTTATGGAACAGGTAAGCGGCAGGGCAGGACGAAGACAGAAACAGGGTAAAGTGATAATACAGACCTCAGATCCGCAAAATAAAATTATCCGGCTGATGTTGCGTCACGATTACTATGGAATGTATAAAATCCAGGCTGAAGAACGTGAAGCTTTCAATTATCCTCCCTTCTGCAGAATGATAAGAATTAACCTGAAGCATAAAGACCGGGCAATGCTGAACAACTTTGCAGGTAATCTGGGTGATGATTTGAAACAACTATTCGGCAACCGCGTACTTGGACCGGAATACCCGGTTATTTCCCAGGTACAGTTATATTATATCAAAACAATACTTTTAAAGATCGAAAAACACCGGCCACTTTCCAGGGCAAAGGATATGATCCGCGAATCAATTGAAAGGATCGAAAAGCTGAAGGGCTCCGGCGGATTAAAAATATCGGTTGATGTGGATCCTTATTAAAATTACTAAATTTGGATAATATAAAACCATGAGATGAGAATAGAAGTATCAAATGGTGAGATAATTGATAAGCTTACTATCCTTCAGATTAAACTTGAGCGGATAAAGGATGAGCAGAAGCTGAAGAATATAAGGAAAGAATATGATGACCTGCAAAAGAAGGCTGATTCTGTAATGCGCCGTGATAATCCGCTGTATAAAGCCCTTTATGAAGTAAATTGCGAGTTATGGGATATTGAAGATCATATACGGGATCTTGAGCGCCGTAAGGAATTCGGAAGCGATTTTATAGAAACAGCCCGGTCGGTCTATTTTAAGAACGACAGAAGAGCAGAATTAAAAAAGGAAATTAATATTGTCACTTCTTCCGGCTTTACGGAGGAAAAATCCTACGAAAAATATTGATATGCATCTTCTTGTGATCAGGACATCAGCTATGGGAGACGTTGCCCTGACAGTTCCGGTAATCGGTTCTCTGATGGTGCAATATCCCGGAATAAAAGTCACCCTTCTTACAAGACCCGCGTTCAAACCCTTCTTTAATTCAATTCCCGGACTTCAGATATTTGAAGCAGGATTTGATGGCCGTCACAAAGGATTATTCGGATTATTAAGACTTTACAGGGATCTTAATAATAGTGGTGATATTGATTGCATTATTGATCTTCATGATGTTCTGAGATCTAAGATATTACTGTGGTTTTACAATTTATCGGGCCGCAGAACTTTCGTGATCGACAAAGGGAGGTCAGAAAAACGGGATCTTATAAAGGGCAGGAAGAAGGCCAGACTAAAGCATTCGGTTTTCAGATACGTGGATGTTTTTTCTGAAGCCGGTCTGAAGATAAGACCGGAAAACTGGAGAAGCATTGTTCCGGTATGTACAGCCTATGGGAAAATTGCCGGATTGTTTGACGGAAGCGGAGCAATGAATATCGGTATTGCACCTTATGCAAAACATCCTCTGAAGATATGGCCCGAAAAGAATGTGATCAGACTGGCGGAAATGATATCAGGGAAAGTTAAATGCACTTTCTGGCTGTTCGGGGGTAAAGAGGAACAGGAAAGACTTTCAGCCCTGCAGGTCTCCATCCCCGGTTCATTAATTGTTGCCGGCAATTTCTCTCTTGAAGAAGAGCTTGCCCTCATGAGCAGGCTGGACCTGATGATTGCTATGGATTCTGCAAACATGCACCTTGCGGCGCTTACCGGTGTAAAAGTCATCTCAATCTGGGGAGCAACCGATCCGCTTGCAGGATTTGGACCATGGGATCAGCCTGAAGAGAACGCGATAAGGATCCCTGTGGAAGATCTCACCTGCAGGCCATGTACAATTTACGGAAAAGGTACCTGCAGAAGGGGTGATCATGCGTGTATGAACTGGCTGACTCCTGAAATTGTATTTGATAAACTGAATGAACTTGAAATCTTATAAATACTATAGTCATGACAAAAACCAAACTAATCGGAAAGGCCATAGTGATTCTGGTCTTTATACCTTTATTTATATTGATCTTCTTATCCGGCTGCGCTGAGATAAGGAAAGAAAAGAATTTTGATCCTGTCGAGCTTGTAAATCCTCTGATGGGTACCGACTCTGAATTCAGACTGTCGAATGGCAATACATATCCTGCAATTGCCCTCCCGTGGGGAATGAATTTCTGGACACCCCAGACACGTCCGATGGGCAACGGGTGGGGTTATACCTATGATGATTACAAGATCTTGGGCATAAAACAGACCCACCAGCCGAGTCCGTGGATAAATGATTATGCAGCTTTTTCGTTCATGCCTGTCACAGGGAAGCTGAAGATTAAGGAAGCTGACAGGGCTTCGTGGTTCTCTCATAAGGCAGAAGTTGTTAAACCTTATTACTATAGTGTTTATCTTGCTGATTATGACGTTAAAGTTGAAGTGACTCCGACCGAAAGGGCTGCCATATTCCGCTTCACCTTTCCTGAAAATGATTCTTCATTCATCCTTCTCGATGCTTTTAACGAGGGTTCGATGGTTAAGATTATCCCCGAAGAACGTAAGGTCGTCGGATATTGCCGTAATAACGCCGGTGGTGTACCTGAAAACTTCCATAATTACTTTGTCGCGGTATTCGACAAGGATTTCACCTCGGCGCATACCTGGAACGGGGAGGATCTTAATCTGAATAAAACTGATGCGGAAGGCGATCATACGGGAGCCATCCTGGGATTTAAAACAACTGAAGGCGAGGTGGTGAATGTAAAAGTGGCTTCTTCATTCATAAGCCCTGGGCAGGCTGAGCTTAACCTTAAACGTGAAACGGAGGGCAAAGATTTTGAGGCAGTAAGACGGGAGGGAAAGAAGATATGGAACGACCAGCTTAAGAGAATAAAAGTTGAAGGGAGGTCCGCCGATCAGCAGAGGACATTCTATTCCTGCCTCTACAGGATGATCCTTTTCCCGAGAAGCTTTTATGAGTTGGATGAAAGGAATGATATTGTCCATTACAGCCCTTACAACGGGAAAGTGCTTCCGGGATATATGTTTACGGACAATGGCTTCTGGGACACATTCAGGTCTCTTTTCCCCTTCACAACTCTGATGTATCCTGAAGTGAACAGCAGGATAATGGAAGGACTGGTGAATACATATAAGGAGAGTGGCTGGCTCCCGGAATGGGCAAGTCCCGGTCACCGCGATTGTATGATAGGATCCAATTCAGCATCACTTATTGCAGACTCATATCTGAAAGGTATAAGGGGATATGATATTGAAACGCTTTATGAAGCCATACTGAAAAACACCCGGGGTGTCGGACCTGTCTCTTCTGTCGGCAGGCTGGGCGCTGAATATTATAATAAGTTGGGATATGTCCCTTATAATGTTGATATACGGGAAAATACAGCAAGGACACTTGAATATGCCTATGCCGATTTCTGCATCTGGAAACTGGCAAAAGAGCTTGGACGGCCACAGGAAGAGATCAATCTCTTTGCAGAAAGAGCCATGAACTATAAAAATGTCTTTGATCAGGGAAGGAAATTGATGAGAGGCCGTAATGAAGACGGCTCTTTTCAATCACCCTTTAGTCCATATAAATGGGGTGATGCATTCACTGAAGGAAACAGCTGGCATTATACCTGGAGCGTTTTTCAGGATATCGCCGGACTGGCCGACCTTATGGGTGGAAGAGAAAAGTTTGTCGCAAAGCTCGATTCGATTTTTGAAGTTCCGCCGGTATTTGATTATTCATATTATGGTATAGTTATCCATGAGATCCGTGAAATGCAGATAATGAATATGGGAAATTATGCGCATGGCAACCAGCCGATCCAGCACATGATCTATCTGTATAATTATGCAGGTGAGCCATGGAAAACCCAGATGCATGTCAGGGAGGTCATGGATAAGCTTTATAACTATACCCCTGATGGTTATTGCGGAGACGAGGATAACGGGCAAACATCAGCCTGGTATGTATTCTCAGCTCTTGGCTTCTACCCGGTTACTCCGGGAACCGATCAGTATGTGTTTGGTTCTCCATTATTTGACAGGGTAACTCTTACATTTGAGGACGGGAAAAGATTTGTGATCGATGCTCCGGGGAACAGCAGCAGAAATGTTTATGTCAACAGCATAAACCTGAACGGACGATCATTCGATCTCAATTATATAACACATTATGAACTTCAGAGGGGAGGTAAACTGACGTTCAATATGTCAGGGGAACCCGACTATGAAAGAGGTACTGATGAAAAATCATTCCCTTATTCCATGAGTACTGAAACGAAATAGCGGCTGCAGAGTAATAATTCTGTTTATAGCTTCAGTTTGATGTTTATCCGTACAAGCAGCGCGGTAAGGCCTGCCATTGCCAGAGCCCAAATTATCGAACCTCCGACAACTATCCATGGTGATGATGACTGCTTGTAAATAAGTATTGGAAGATTTGTCATCCAGATCAGATGATAAAGGATGTCGGGTGCAAGATATGTCGTCAGAGAATGTTCGCCGGCGGGTTTTATTATTGTTGCCCAGGCTTTCCTGCCTTTTACATCAACTATAAAATAAATAAGTGCGAACAGGAGAAAACTTATACCATTGCAGATCATTCCCCAGCTTGGAGTGGCTTTGATTTTTGATATTATGAACCATTGACGAAGTATAAACCCGGAAATGATACACAATATTCCAAGGATTAAGAATATGGGGATGACTTTTTTATATTCCGTAAGCGGGAATTTCCTAAGGATCAGTCCGGCAATCATGCCTGTCAGCACAATGAACGGCACATTCCCGCCTGTCAGAACACCAATAAAAGGTTGTACCGGAGCCAGAAAATTAAGCAGTTTCAGTCCGGAAAGAATATTCAACAGTAAAAAAAAGCCGGTGGCTATTGACGTTTTCCATATAGAATCGCGGCACAGCATATAAGTAAATGCTCCGGCCAGATATCCCCAGCCGATAAGTCCAAGTATACCCCACCAACCGGTTATCAGCGAACCGCTGTTTTCGAGCTCTCCCGACCTGAATCTGAAAACAAGAAAGATGAAGATTGCCAGTGCAGCAAGCTTGTATCCGGCTATATTATAGATCCTCTCTTTAGGATCCCTGTAATCATTCCAGAAAATAAAAACTGCAATATACATAAGCAGAGCCCATAGATCTTTGCTTAATCCGGTCAGCTCCGGATTTACGCGGCCGGTATTCAGCATAAGCACCCCAATGACGATGAGACTTACCCAGCGTGATAGTATGTGCTTGCTTATATCTACAGTTTTTTCACCTTTTGAAAATCTCTTTGACAGGGCAAAAGGTATGGACATCCCGACAATAAAAAGGAAACCCGGGAAAACCCAGTCGGCCAGTCCCATCCCGTCAAAGTTCGCTTCCATGTGCCCAAGCCAGTGCGGAGCAACCTTCATGTTAAGATCATTTACGAAAAGCATCAGGAGAAGAGTAAGGCCTCTCATAATATCGATTGACTGTATCCGGTTTTGACTGGTCATGCGGGTGTATATTAAGTTACAGCTTCAGTTTGAAATTGATCTTTTCAAGAAGTATTGCCAGACCGACTCCCATAAAAAGTGCCCATACAACAGAACCGGCAACGACCAGGATCGGCGGGAAATCGGTGTTTTTATAAAAAAGAAAAGGCAGACTTAATTGCCAGATAATATAATAGAACATATCCGGGACAAGGTAGATTGTCAGGGAATTAGCTCCCGCCGGCCTTAAGAAGCTTCCCCATCCTGACCGTTTTTTAACATCGATAAGCAGGTAGAGAAGGGCAAATAATACCATGCTTATCCCATTACAGATCAGAGCCCACGACGGGGTGGCCTGGATTTTCGAAATTATGAACCACTGTCTGAGAAAAAATCCGAGGATGATGCTTAAAATTCCAAGTGATGAAATTATTAAAAAGGCTTTTCTGAAATTATCAGTTGATTGTTTGCTGAGGATCAGAGTTATAAGCATTCCCGACATTACAATGAATGGTGCATTACCATTAATTATTATCCCGAGGTAAGGCCTTAACGGTCTGAGAAAATCCAGCAGATGTAGTTTTGATAAAATATTCAATGTCAGGAAGAAAAGTATGGCCGGGACAGTTTTCCATAAATTATTTCCTGCCCAAAGGTAAACAAGTGCTGCGACCAGGTAGCCCCAGCCTATAGTCCCCAGTATACCCCAGGAAGTGTATGAGAATCCCGAATTCTCTCCGCCGCGGAAAATAATCACCATCGGAATTATCATTGCAGCCCCGAGCAGCCGGAGAGTTGTAATCAGCCAGGCATTCTTTTCAGTCCGCCTGTAATTATTCCAGATAAGAAATACCCCTGAATACATTATAAGAGACCATACGTTTTTGCTTATTCCTGTAAACTCACCATTAACATTTCTTGAATTTGACATCAGCACGCCAATGATCAGGAGGCTGATTGTCCTGATAATTATATGCCCGATAATTCTCATTGTGCTTTCACCCCGTTTGATCCGGTTGCCAATTGAATATGGTACTGACATCCCGACCATGAACATAAATCCCGGGAACACCCAGTCGGCCAGGCCCATACCATCGAAACTTGCTTTTGTATGTCCCAGCCATGCCGGTACACCAGGCATATAAAGGTCATTTACAAACAGCATCAGGACAAGAGTAAGTCCGCGCATAATATCGATGGACAGAATTCGATTCTGGTTTGTCATAAAACCGTTGTTTAATTGAGTATAAAGATTGTAAAATTTTATTAATTCCGGTGTCTGGTGTTCGGTAATCGGTATTCGGTGTTCGGTAATCAGTAAGTCATTTATACTTATCGACATACCGCTTATCATACCGGTTACCGATCACCAGCCCTGAGCCCTGAGCCCTGTGCTCTGAGCCCTGTGCCCTGAGCCCTGAGCCCTGAGCTTTCTTGCTCCCCCTCTCCTCATCTCCCTATCTCTCTATCTTTTACTCCCGGATTCAATGACAGAAAAGTACGTAATCCATCTCGATAAGATCCTAAATATCAGTGTAGTAACAAATCTGGCATATAGTTTGCATTAATAATAACGAAGAGCAGATCTTCATAAAACTTAACAAAATGAAAAACTTAATTTTTAAATCGATCCTCGCAGTCCTGATAGCTTCAGCGACCACAGTCAGGGCACAGGACTACCCGAGGGAATACCTGGGACTCCCGGGTGACAATCTTAACCTTTACGCGGTAATGGATCTGTTCAGGAATTCGGAAACCCTTGAAGGTTTCGAAAGAAATCTCAACAATCCTGCTTCACGGATCAATAATCTTGACCTTAACGGTGATAATCTGGTTGACTACATAACGGTCTCCGATTATATCAACCGGAAAGTTCATACGATTGTGTTACGTGCCGCACTTGGCAGAAACGAATATCAGGATGTCGCAGTCTTTACAGTCCAGAAGCTGCGCAAAAGAAAAGTGATGATACAGCTCATTGGTGACGAAGCCCTTTATGGACCAAACTATATTATCGAACCCTTAATTGCAAAGAGACCGAAACAGAGTTTCTACTCAACACCCATATATGCAGATAATTATTCAGTAATAAACAACTACTACACGGACATTTACGAATGGCCTGTAATAGTCTACATCTATCGTCCTCATTACCACGGATGGCATTCCGCCTGGTACTGGGGTTACTACCCGGAATGGTGGTCACCGTGGAGCCCATATTACTGGGACTTCTACTACGGATATCATTCCTGCTGGCATCCTCACTACTACAACTGGTACCATCACTGGGACCGTCCGAGGTATCATGGATATCACGACTTCTACTACACCAGTATACGTCAGCAGTCACATCAGGTACATCAGAACATTACTGAAGGAAGGTACAGGGACACTTACGGGCGGCCTGAGCAAAGGAGTGAAGGTGCAGCGCTCTATAACAGAACACGCGCTGAAAGAGGCGACCCAAGCCGCAGGCCATCGGTTGCAACTGAAGCAAGACGTCCCGCAGGACAGGATGCTGTCCGGAATACTGAATCGAGGAGAAGACCTGTAGCAACCCCGGAAGTGAGAGAAACCGACAGGAGGGCAACAGAAACCAGGGCTGCTGAAGAAAGGTCAGCACAGGCCAGGGAAACTGAAAGAAGGGAATCCGATAGGAGAGAAGCTGTTGAAAGAGCAGCCGAAGAAAGAGCTAACCAGGCCAGGGAAACAGCTGCCAGAGCTGCTGAAGCCAGGAGAAGCGAGGTAAGAACCTCCGCCCAAGAAAGACAGCCAAGGCCTGAAAGAAGGTAAACGGTAACATATAATCAATCAAACCCGCAGGAACATCCTGCGGGTTTTCTTTTAACTGAAAATTGTAATTTCAATAATGGTCATGTACATTTGACAGACAATTTTTTTACCACCAGCAATAGAATAAAAAGATGGATAAGAAAAAAATAAGGTTGCTGATATCAATTATGCCCTCGTGGGCACTTGCATTCGGGACTACAATAATTGCATACCTTGTGCTGATGCTCACTGCCCGCATCCTCGGGGAATTCAAATCATTAAGCAGTACGACGGTCAATTTAACCTCCTTTATTATTTATGGAATTATAACAGGGGCAGCATGTTTTTTCATATCAAAGCGATATCCGCAAAGCTGGTGGCATGTGCCGGTAATCTGTAATATTATAGGTATAACATCAGCTTTCGGCGAACCGGGTTTCTTTACAGGCAACCTGTGGAAATTATTTAGTACAGGATGGATACTTTCTGTCATCGGAACAATTGCCGGTATTCTGGCCGGAAGAAAAAGGAATTCATAAATATAATTAATATGTTTTTATCAGTGATAACCTTTACACTTAACAGCCGGAAGATAAGACCAGTGTAATGCAATCTGTAAACGCAGTAAAAGATATTTTAAGACAGATTAATAAATAACGAAGTATTATGGAAAATAATGAATACGAAAAGGGAAAGAAGTTTTCTTACGTCAACACCATTTCCTATGCTGAAAAAGCTGTTGTAAGCAAACATGTGCTTAAAAAGGAGACAGGCAATATCAGTCTCATGTCATTTGATAAAGGAGAAGGACTGACCGAACACACATCACCATATGATGCAGTTGTACAGATAGTTGATGGCAAAGCAGACATTATCATTAACGGTACTTCCAATATACTTGAAGCCGGCGAAACCATAATTATGCCGGCAAATCAGCCGCATGCTCTTAAGGCGGTTGAAAAGTTCAAGATGGTCCTTACAATGATAAGAAGCAAATAAGATCCCTTACAGAAAAAACGTATTAAAATACGTTTTTTAATACGTTTTTTAATACGTTGATCCGCAAGCTCAGCTGATCTGTGAACCTGATTTAAATTATGTCGGATGTTTCACAGATTTATTAAATTTGATATATGATTAAAACCAGGACATTTTAACGCAGGTAAAACTATGGAACGACTTGGAAGGTTATTTTTATCAGGAAAATTCATAAACAGGGATGCTCAGCAGATTCAGGTTTTAGAATTCACTAAATTTAAGAAACAAAGGTCAAGACTCATCCCTCGGATTTTAATATCAGGAGGTATTATCCTGTGCCTGTTTTGTACAGGCTGCAAAGAAGCATTGAAAAATACAAGTTCACGGATTTCACTTTTGACAATCTGGGCTTGCCAAAAAATCCGCAGAATCCATGGTATTCAATGGATAATTCAATAAATAAGGATGGTGCAAACTGGATTGACCCGGGTCTGGGAGAATTCCTGAAAGATATGCCTCAATATGCAATGTTCGCCGGGGAAAACTTTGGGAAGCACCAGGTACCGACACTCCGTAATGTTGATAAGCGCCAATCTCCGGGATTTATTAAATGTTACGGGCATAACGGTTATTTTAAAAGCCTTGAAGAAATAATACATTTCTACAATACCCGCGATATATTACCATCCGTCGATGCGGTAAAAGATCCGAAACCGGGAATAAACTGCTGGCCAAAACCAGAAGTTACAACAAATATGAAAAGGGATGAGCTGGGAAATCTTGGACTTACATCTGAATAAGAAGCTGCGATTGTTGAATTTCTTAAGACATTGTCGGATGGATATGTCCCCGGGAAATGATTTCTATCATATACCTGAATAATATATAAATAAGTTCTTTTTATTATTTTTCCGACATATCTCAAACAAGATTAAATTGCTTAAGATGAAAAAGAATAATACCGATGTAAATAAAACAGTTTCTTCTACGTCTGAGAAACCCCTTGCCAATAAAATCAGCAGACGGAAAGCCCTTAAGGGTCTGATACTTTTCCCGGTTCAATGGAGTCTTATCCTTACCGCCGCAAGAGCCGAAGGATATTCCCGGCCCCTTCCTGAAGTCAAAAGCCCTGCAGGAAATAAATATCCTTATATACCTGATATGCTTCCCGAAGATGTATATACTCCCAACAAACCTTTCGGGATTGCGCAGGGAATATTCCCCGGCAGGGTAAGCTGGGTATGGGATCCTTCTTCAACAAATCCTGATTGCATAAATAAACCTGTTCCGGCAAATGCCACAGGAATGAAATATGATGCCTGGTTCATGGACAGGAACACAAATCAGGATGCCGTTGATAAAATGCTGGTAGCTGGATTGTTTTCAATGACCGGTAAGAAAAATGACAAAGAGGCATGGGATACAATATTCAGATATCACAACCAGAAACGAGGGAAAGGAGATGTCCCTTACAAAAAAGGAGAAAAGATATATATCAAACTTAACCGGACTTCTGCTTCGGGAGGTATGGATTCAGAATACAAAAGACGCGAAGACCGGCCTGTAACATTGTCGAGCGAGACATCCCCCCAGATAGTGCTTTCACTGCTGAGACAGCTTGTTAATATTGCAGGAGTGCCACAGGAATATATTTATGTTGGGGATGCAATGAGGAATATATATCAGGATGAATATATAAAATACTCCAGCGAGTTCCCCAGGGTTAACTATCTTTCAAGTTTTGGCTCCACGCATGGAAGGATACTTTGTACTCCAAGCAGCAGGGACCTTATTTATTATTCAGACAATAAAACGGTTATGAGCGACGGAGGATCAGATAAGATCTATACTGTACTCGAAGATGCGGAATATCTGATAAATCCTGCTGTAATGAAGGGACATGGTATTGCCGGCATCACTCTGTGTGCCAAAAATCATTTTGGTACACAGTCGAGGCGAAGCGCAGCACATCTTCATCCCGGACTGAACCTTAACCGGAAGGGATATGGACATTACAGGGTACTGGTTGATATCATGGGAAATAAATACACCGGTGACAAGAACCTTTTTTATATTCTTGATGCCTTATGGGCCGGAGCCGACTGGAACGGAATTCCGGTCAAATTACTGATGCCTCCGTTCAACAATCACTGGAGCTCTTCACTGTTACTGTCACTTGATCCGGTTGCAATAGAATCTGTAGCCTTTGATTTTCTCAGGACAGAGTTCACATACCCCGAACATACTGTTTCTTTTATAAGCGATTCGGGTGTTGATGATTATCTGCATCAGACTGCCGATTCGGGTAACTGGCCGTCCGGAATAGTTTACACGCCAAATGGAGATGGTATTCCCATTCCAAAAAGCCTGGGAGTTCATGAACACTGGAACAATCCTGCTGATAAACTTTATTCAAAGAATCTTGGCAGGGGAGAAGGTATAGAACTTGCGAAAATTACACTGTGATTATCACGATTAAGCAGTTGTAATATTCCCTGAGGTATAATTATCTACAAAATATTGGACAGTTATTTCTCCTGGTACTGCTTTCCAAACCGCAGTTTCATGGAGATACCACCGTATCTTACTCTAAGGTTAAGACTGGTAAGATCACTAACCGGCAGTTGCAGGAATGGTTCGATGAGCATGGTTCCTGTTTTGCTGTATGGAAAAGAGTATCCGGCCGACAGATTGGCTAGCCCCAGAAAATCTGTCCGGCTGAATGCTCCGTAATCTTTTTCAACTTCAACTGTTGAATAATGTGTTTCGCTTGAATATAGGCCGGATGCGTTATTGTAGCTTACTTTCGTATATGCATTAACCACATCTGCAGTGAATTGCTGGTTGAGATAGATCATCGTCGAAGCTCCGGCTGAAATAT
Source organism: Bacteroidota bacterium (assembly GCA_029564935.1). Classification (GTDB taxonomy): domain Bacteria; phylum Bacteroidota; class Bacteroidia; order Bacteroidales; family VadinHA17; genus LD21. The sequence goes on along the minus strand of JAKQPD010000171.1, from coordinate 3,966 downwards.
AAAATCCTGAACGCTTCCTGTCAATTATCCTGAAAACAAAATTCAGCGGCAGTTCCATGGTCAGCATGTTCATCTGACCTTCAAATGAGTACGGAACAGCGTTTGTTCCGTCACTAAGCGAAATGTTTTGTTCGTAAACCGCCTGATTAATTCCGTTTTCAAGACCGAATGACTGCATTGCCAGTGCCAGACCGGGGCGGACTGATATCTTTTTTGTCAGCTTCTGATCCAGATAAAATCCCACGGATAGTCCCGAAGCCGGAGAAATGGAACCCTTACCCTGTGCAATCAATCCTGACAAGCCTGCAAGCAGAGCCCTCTCTCTGAAAGGTTTTTCAATGTCACCAGCGTTGTTGGATGCTTTAAGATCTTCATATTTGATCTCCGCTGATGCAAGGTCATCAGGTTTTAGTTGATCATGTAAATCATTTAAAATCCCGGAAGGGATAAGAACATTTATGTTATGAAAGGAAATAAAAAGGCTCTCTGCATCTTCAGATACTAAAAGATTTTTATTGTGAACAGGGAACTGCTCCGTCCCAGGAATTTCCTGATGATAAATTTGCAGTTTTTCTGCTACCCTCTTCTCAGTCTTTTCTCCCTTTTCAGTCTTTATTTCAGCTGGTGAAGGAACAGCGGGAGGAACCTCTTTACCGGTTTCATAAGGTTTAACCGATGCTTTATCTTTCTCCACAGAAGACTCAGCTACGGAAGTGTTTTTCTGCGTAATCTGCCTTGTGGATATTTTTAATGCAATGAAAACACCCAGGCCGATCAGAACAACTATTGAAGCTGCCCTTGCCCAAAAGGGGATGAGTGTTGCGCGCCTGCGCTTCTGTTTGCGCCCCACAAAGGAATTCCATCCTTCATCAGCAAGGTGATCAGCATTGTAGTTGCTGAAAGCTTTTTTTACATTTTCCCTGAATATGTCGTCAAACTGCTTCATCACTCCTTTTATCAGGGTTGAAATTCATGTTATACAGATCCCGGAGCATTTTCTTTGCCCTGGAAAGATTTGATCTTGATGTGGATGTGCTTATATCCAGCATCTGACCGATTTCCTCATGAGAATATCCCTCGATCTCGTAAAGGTTAAAAGTTACCCTGTAATTATCCGGCAGCAGGTTGAAGAGGGAGAGTATCTCATTCGCCGACAATACAGCGCTTATCTCGGGTTCCTGTTCATGCGTGGTTTCCAGATCGCTTATAGGCAGTTGTGATAAATGTTTTGATTTCCTGCGATAATTATCAATAGCAGAGTTGATAAGTATCCTGCCGTACCACGATCTGAAGGATCCTGAATTGTCGAATGCGTCTATGTTGTCCAGCACCTTCATATAACTGTCGTTAACGATCTCCATAGCCTCATACTGGTCTCTGGTATATCTTAAACATACCGACATCGCGAATGAGAAGTAGCGTTTGTAGAGAAGCTCCTGTGCGCGGGGCTCCCCTTTCGAACAACGCCTGATAAGTTCCAGGTCTGATATTGTCCGTTCATCTTCATCTCTCCTTCTCATTCTTAACATCCAGATTAAGCTTCATCAAAATAACTTAATTTGGATGGTTTTATGACTGAATTACTCATATTTTCACTTTACCTGAATAAAACCGGATTGCACTTCAATCCGGTCAGAACCGGAAAAAGCTAATTAGTCAATAATACACCCCGGTTTTTTATATCTTTCATTTTTCCCTGCCGGTTATTGGGATCTGACTAATCTTAACAATGTTCGCCGGGTTGGAATAATTAAACTGGTATATTCCATCTTCTCCGACAAGCATAAGTATGCCATTCATAGGAATTACATCATAGGTAAAGAAATCGGGATAGTGGGCAAGCTTTTTGTTAATGATGTCAAGCGGATCTGACCTGTCATAGATTTTCAGTCCGGCCGAACCGTCACAGATGAACAGGAGATTACCGTCAATCCCCAGTCCGTGAGGGTTATACATCGGATATGCTTTAATGAGGTATGGATTTGTGATTGATGATATATCTATAACCTCGAGCTGATTTTCTCCATTATTACACCTGCTCCCTGAACGGAGGGTCACATATGCATAATTTTCGTCGGCTACCACCGGGTCACATGAGGTAAAATGGTCATAATGTGACAGGAGTCTGGGTTTTGTTGCATCTGTAACATCATAAATGAGCATGCCGGTAGTTGTACCTACAAACATTTTTTCCCCCAACAGAAAAAGTGTTTCCATATTACGGGAAACGTTAAGACTGTCTGCGATGATCATTTTCGTGGCATTTTCGACATTAACGGTCTTTAGCATCCAGGGATGAGCAATAAGATGGAGATACTTGTCATTGAGCATGAAGCGGGCCATTGAACCTGCAGTACCTGCACCGGCCGACCAGCCAGCCTCACTATTGGCAAGTGCCAGAAAGGCCATATCTCCCCTGTAAATCCAGCCACCCCAGCTGCCACCAGGCTCTACGTCCTCGGAAATATTCTTTACTTTCCATTCAACAATAACACCTTTGGATTTATCTACCATAGCATAAGGGTACCAGTGATCTCCTTCAGGAACAATTTCAGGAAATACATTTTCAATCCTGCTGATCTCAACCGGCTTATCAATTTCGGAGATATCGATTGCAACAAGGTCAATGAAGCTGTCGGCAAAAAGTATATTTCCCCTGATTGCCATATCCACATTACCAACGATATCATAAAAACCTACTTTCCTGGGATTTGAAGGGTTTGTGTTGTCAATGACATGGATGCCTTTTCCTATCTCGTTAACAAACAGAAAATTATCCTTGAAATAGATCTTACCGGGAAAGGAGATCTCCCTGGGTTCAGTGATACTGAAGCTGCTCCGGAATTCATTGAATCCCATATATACGGGTACATTTGCCTGGTAAGTAACCTTTTCCCCGGTATTGTCCTTACAACCTGACAAAGATGCTGCAAGAACCAGAAAGACAAGTGATGTTTTAACAAGAGTTTTCATTTTTTCGTTTTTATGTACTTTTTTGTTTAAGGTATTCGGCGTTCAGCGTTCCGGGTTCCGGGTTCCAGGTTTAAGGTTCCAGGTTTCGGTTAGAGATTACCTCGCACCCCGCACCCTCGCACCTTGCACCCCGCACCTCGCAACTTGCTCTGTGCTCCCGCTTTGCGGGATTACGTCGTTTCACTCCTCAACCTGCGCCCTGTGCCTTATTACTGCGGATTCACGACCTGCCCGATGAACAGCAGGGTATTTGTTGTACGTTCCCGTATCGCGAAGATGAATGACTTGTCGATAATGAATTGCTGTGGTTGTGGTGGCACACTCGTGTTGTAAACACCTATTGTTGTAACAGCAGCAGCTTCCGTACCCTCCTCATCAACCTCAACAAACGTGTTCTGCTTCACAAAGCTGACGTAAATCGAATTATTGGATATTCCTGAAAGATCGGCCTGGTCCGGAATGAATGCATTAACCATTCCCATGCTCCGCAACTGGTCATTGAGATACTTCTCATACTCGAATTTGAATTTCGGCATAAAAACTATCATTTTGCCGAATTCAGGTTTTCCGTCAAGTTCTGCAGTAATCTGGCTCCAGGACTGGTGTGTGAAAGAAGGATAAAACGAGCTGAGGGTTCCATCCGGGACTACCACAATCATTGTAAAATTTGTACGGCCATAGGGCATTTCAATGGCTTTGAAGCCATTACCGGAAACAACTTTTGAACCCACCTCGCCGTTCATTGTAGCAACATCCACTGCCTTGCCACCGTCGGGATTAAAAGTACGTTCCTCCGTCTTCGATTTATCAAACTGATAGCTCCAGTCACCGTTGAAATACAGTGCATTCATAATGAACATGACTGCATTGGGATCGATCTCATCCAACACTTTTTGTATTTTACTGTTGGTATTGTCGTTAGCCCATTTATTAATTGTTGTAAGAGCTGACGGGGCATTAAAGTCGAGATCGTCAACCGTAGCCTTGTAGTCA
>JAKQPD010000137.1 GCA_029564935.1 Bacteroidota bacterium | reverse complement strand
ACATCGCTTCCGCATATCCCGACTGCCTTAACCCGTATCAGAACTTCATCATCAGCGATAGCCGGATCAGGCCAATCACGGTAGACAAACCTGTTATATTCTTCAAGGACAAGTGCTTTCATCCGTAAAATGATCAATTATTATCTGATTCCGGCAATCTGTGCTTATTATTTTTTTTCTGCCGTCATAAAAAATTCAACTGTACCTCCATCCATTATCTCCTGATGAGTAATATATGTCCTGTCAAGTTCCTTTCCGTTAAGTAGCAACTTATTGATATATTTATTGTTAACGGAAGCTTGCGGAGCTTTCACAGTAAAATATTTCCCGGGAGCCACTTCAATTTTTGCTTCTTTCACAAGTGGTGATCCGAACTGGTATTTCAACTCTGCCGGATTAACAGGATAAAATCCAAGGGCACTGAAGACATACCATGCCGACATCTGTCCGCAATCTTCATTTCCGCATAAACCGTCGGGAGAATTTTTATACATGGTTGTCTGGATCTCCCTGTTCAGTTCCTGGGTCCGCCATGGTCTGCCAGCATAGTTGAACAGAAAGCTTGTATGATGGCCTGGCTCATTGCCATGTGCATATGCACCGATCAGTCCTGAAATGTCGGCCGATGCTTCTTCTCCCTTCACCCCTTCCTCTACCCGGAATAAATGTTCAAGCTTATCCGCAAAGGCATCCTTTCCTCCCAGCAGATCTATCAGACCTTCAACATTCTGGGGCACAAGCCAGAGATATTGCCAGGCATTTCCTTCAGTATAGTCGCTGCCTTCATGTTTTGAAAAAGCCGGATCAAAAGGTGTTGTCCATTCTCCATTACTCAGCTTACCCCGCATAAAGCCTGTTTCAGGATCAAAATAATTCCTGAAATTTTCCGAACGTTTCCTGAAATATGCGGCATCTTCTTTTTTCTCAAGCTTTTCGGCTGCTGCAGCTACCGACCAGTCGTCTATGGCAACTTCAAGAGCTTTTGCAACCGACTGCTGTATCTTATCTGCAGGCATATACCCAAGCTTATCGTGGAATCCCATCCCGTCGCGATCGAACATCGAGCTGGCTTTCATGGCTTCAAACGCCAGTTCCCGGTCGAAATCTCCGATATCTTTGAGGATGGCTTCTGCAACGGGAGGAATTGCATGATTACCCACCATGCAGAAGGTTTCATTGCCTTCAAGCTCCCATACCGGAAGCAGCTTGTCCTGGCTGTAATGGTCGAGCATCGATTTAACCATATCATTTACTCTCGGAGCCTGGAAAATCGTAAACAGCGGATGAAGAGCCCTGTATGTATCCCATAATGAAAATACAGTGTAACGCTTATATCCATCTGCCTTCATGGTAGTCCCTTTCGTTCCCTTGAACTCACCGTTAAGGTCAGAAAATAAAGCCGGGGCGATCATTGTATGATAAAGGGCGGTATAGAAAACTGTTTTCTGATCAGGATCATCTGAGATGATCTTTATCTTCGACAGTTCCTTTTCCCAGGCGTCGGAAGCCTCACTTCTGGTTTTATCAAAATCCCATCCCGGTAATGATGAATCGAGATTGGCAATAGCATTTTCCACACTTACCGATGATATCCCCACTTTAATAAGCACTTCCTTCCCGCTGAATTTTAAATAACCGACAGTTTTTTCATCTCCTCCCACAGTTTTTATTTCTGAGGAAATTACAGGCTCGGAGAATCTCGCGGCAAAATATACATGTTGATCGGCGGCCCAGCCTTTTGATAAACGGGTGCCGGTGATCAGTGATTTGTCGGCTAAGGTCAAGGATGTCTTATATGGAGCGTCCCAGTTGATAGCAAATCCTATATTAATTATCAGACCGGGATCAGCGTTTTCAGGAAAAGTATATTTGTGGAATCCGGCTCTTTCAGTAACGGTGAATTCGGCTTTTACGCCGTTATTCATTATCACAGAATAATAACCCGGTTCAGCTTCTTCGTTCTTATGGTTATATCTGCCTGCATACCGGGTAACAAAATCAGCATTTTTCTCCCCGGTGTTGAAAGTAACCTGCGAGGTAACGGGCAGGAAAGAAATATCTGCAAGGTCGCCGATGCCTGTTCCGCTGAGGTGAAGGTGACTGAATCCGGCGATAACCGAATCTGAATAGTGGTATCCCGAGCACCAGTCCCAGCCCTGGGTGCCATTGTCCGGGCTCAGCTGGATCTGCCCGAAGGGCCATGCAGCTCCCGGAAAAGTATGTCCGTGATAATCCGTTCCGATAAACGGATTGACAAAGGTTGTCAGTCTCTCTTCCATTTCAGATCTCTGTATACCCGGACCGGTACAAGATATAAGAAGGAGAAGCACCCCCGGGGGTGTTATGAATTTTACCATGTTAATTTTTTCTTTCAGCAGGAAATTACAGAGGCATCACCACGTAATCTGCCTCATTCAGGAATTCGATACTCTTCTGGCAGCTTGTGAACTGGTCAAAATTATATTTTTCAACCTCAACGATGCCGTATTTCATTCCTGAAATTTCTTTTGCAGCCCACATCGATTTGAAGTCCATCATACCGCTTGCTCCAATCTCCTCTTTATCTTTGATATGCCATAATTCAAATCTTCCGGGATATTTATTGAAATAATCGACTGGATTCTTTCCGCCTTCAACGCACCAGTAAAGATCGAGCTGGAACATCACCTTTGCAGGATCGGTATTCTGAAGCATGAAATCGTACATTATCGTATCGCCATGAACGGTAGTGAATTCCCTGTCGTGGTTATGATATCCGAATCTTATACCTTTTGCATTGCACATCGCGCCTACTTCATTGAAATAATCACACCATTTTTTAAGGTTGGCGATACTCTGATAGGCAGAGCCTCCCATAGAGGGCTGAACTATGAATTTTGCACCTGCAGCGAGATGAGCATCGATCGCAGTTTCCCACCATGCCATTGTTTCGGCATAATTGGCTGAATCGGGAAGGGGGCGGCTTGTATGTGAACTGAGAACCAGCATTCCGTTCTTCTCACATAACTCTTTGAAAGCAACAGGATCCATTCCATAGAATTTTCCGTCGCGGTATCCTGCGGGCTCAACAAATGTATAACCCATCTTTGCTACTTTTTCAATTGCAGCCGGGACATCCTTATTTATCGAATCGCGTATGGAATACAGCTGCAATCCGATGTTCTTACCTGTTTTACAGGAAGTAAACAATGTTGACAAAGAGCCTGTTATGGCAATCATGATCACAATGGCAATTAAGTTTCGTCTTTTCATTTCTGTGGGGTTTAAAATTTTCTGAAATATACAAATTAATTTTTTCCCGGCCGGTGTTCCTGGAATTCAATAATCCGGGATCTAAAAAGAAAATATCTGGAATGTTGCGAAATAAGTTTCCCCTCCTTAAAAAAAGGAGGGGAAAGTTTATATCAAAACTCCGTTAGGTTGACGGGTATGCGCTTTAGGCGGGGCAGACCATAAGGAGCTCCGAAATAGTTTTTTAGATGCTTTTCTATAAACAGGTTGCGCTTACGGCGCTCAAGGTTGGATTTGTAAACTTTAATTTATAATATTGGATCGTAAACAAATAACTTTATTATCATGACCATATCCAGAAGATCTTTTATTAAAAGTTCCATATTTGCCGGCACAGGCATTATAATAAGCCCGGCCTTTGCATGTAAAGGTTCTCCGGGAAGTTTCTTAAAGGAAATCGGAATCTGTACAAATATTTCGAACTGGAAGATCCTTGAAACAGGAGGTTATTCCTATCTTGAAGAATCAGTACAGGGTTTCCTTGTACCACTCGAAGATGAATCTGTCTTTAATGAGAAACTTGCATTGTTAAAACAGTCAGCCCTTCCTGTTCCGGCTCTTAACTCATTTATTCCGGGGAAACTTAAAAGTGTTGGACCTGAACCAATGCATGAAGAAATATTAAAATATGCCGAAACCGCCTTCCGCAGGGCACAGATCGTCGGTGTTAAACATGTAGTTTTCGGAAGCAGCGGCTCACGGAAGGTACCTGAAGGTTTTGCCAGGGAAGTAGCTCTGGAACAATTCACGGATCTGTGTGGCAAACTTGCTCCCATTGCAGAAAAGTACGACGTAACTATAGTCCTTGAGCCACTTAATAAGGGTGAATGCAATCTTCTTAATTCGGTAGCCGACGGGGGGAAGATCGTAAAGAATGTAAACCATAAGAATTTCAGGCTGCTTGCAGACATATATCATATGCTAAGGGAGAACGAGAGCCCTGCCAGCATAATAGAAAACGGCGATCTGATAAAACATGTCCATATTGCAGAAAATAAGGAGAGAGCTGCTCCCGGTACATACAATGATGATTTCAGACCATATTTCAGGGCATTAAAGGAAATTGATTATAAAGGTCAGCTTTCTATTGAATGTAACTGGAAGA
>JAKQPD010000134.1 GCA_029564935.1 Bacteroidota bacterium | reverse complement strand
CTGTCGGGGAAATCCATGAGAGGCAGATATTTGTGATATGACCAGGATCCTGATGCTCGCGGTGACTGCGGAGGTATCAGTTCATCTTCGGGTATGAATTTTATCAGACCATCATAGTTCGGGATACCTATTGATCCTGTTTCCGGATTGAAGGGGAAAGATCTTTCAGTGAATATCTTTTCGGGTTCCCTGATGCCGTAAGGTCCGTCACCTACACCTCCGATCTTGTTTGTCATGAGTTTCGGCGAAGTCGACATATCAAGAAAATATCGTGAAGGATCATATTTCGGGAAAATATCTTTTTCCAGGGCCTGCAATATATCCGGGGGAGGATAGGTTTCATTTCCGCCGCACCATAGATAGAGGCTCGGGTGATTGCGGAGCATTTTGATCTGATCAACAAGAGATTCAAGGAAAAGATTATGGTCATCGGGATAGGCTTTCCGCCGTGCCTGTGATTCCTTTTTTAAAGGATCATTCCATTCACCGTTACAATCACCAGTTATCCAGATATCCTGCCAGACAAGAATACCATATTTGTCACATGCTTCATAGAATTCAGGCCGTTCTGTAAGTCCCCCTCCCCAGACTCTGATCATGTTCATATTCATGCCGGCATGATGTCTGATTTCAGCATCGTATCTCTCCTTTGTCAGTCTTAAAAGAGCATCGGAAGCGATCCAGTTGCCACCCTTTATAAAGATCTTCTGTCCGTTCACTGAGAAGACCTGTGCGGTGATCTGTTTGTCGAAATAATTGGATGTTTCTCTTATTCCGAATGTAACAATTTCAGAATCGCATTTTTTGCCATCCTGTTCCAAATAATCGATCTTCATTTTATACAAAGGCTGGCCTCCCATGCCGTTGGGCCACCACAGATCCGGATTTTCAACTTTTATTTCAGGAAAAGAGAATTCCTTTTCTTCGCCCGGATCAAGGATAGCATTTATGCTTACTTTCTGCTTATCGAATTCGAGTCTGAGGATGCCATTAATTATTCTGGATGAAGCATTTTTAAGCTCAACAGACGTACTGACAAAGGCCGGAGCCTGATTATCGCCCGGTATACGTGTTCCCGGTACCCTGGTCTCAACAAGCGGATTCCTGATATCAGCTGATCCGGTAATCTCAATATTCACCTGATCCCAGATGCCTGTATTCCTGTCGCGGACAGGACATATCCAGTCCCATCCGGCAGTGAACTGCATTGCCACATTACGGCCTATAGTACCATCACCGCCCTGGCCGGCTGCTGCATTTCCTGCAGGATCGGGAGGAGCCACCCGGACTGCCAGCCTGTTAGCTTTGCCCTTGTTGATATACTGAGTTACGAGGTATTTTTCCCTCAGGAACATACCCTTGTGAGTACTTGTATTTACACGCTTCCCGTTAAGGAAGATATCAGCAAAGTAATTTATTCCCCTGAAATTAAGCCATACCTCCTGTCCTTCCCCAACGTCAGGCAACTCAAATTCATTATAGAACCAGTAAGTATAATAATCCCGCCCTGTGTCATAAATATCGGGGATCAGGTTATTGTTCAACCCGAAGAAGGGATCAGGGACCAGCCTGTTATGCAGAAGAGTTGTCAGAACTGTACCGGGTACTACTGCATCTATCCAGCCTTCAGGATTGAATTTAAGGCTGGTCAGCTCATTTCCGTCAATAAGGACATCAGATGCCCGTTTGGCTTTCCAGTTTTCATCCAAGGGATAAAGAAGAGGTTGAGATAAAAGCTGAAAATGGATGATTGTCAATAAGGATAAAAGAAGAAATGCTTTTTTCATAATTCTAATATTTTTGTTCCTCCTGAGCCGGGATGAAGGTATAATTTCAGAAAAGTAAAGGTTTAAAAAAATGTTCTTTTATTCAGTTATTACAAAGGTGCATAAAGGATTTTAAATAACCTGAAATTTCAAGGCCGGATAAATATTTTTTCACTTACTCTGGTAAAGTTGACAGTTAAAGCTAAATTTGATAATAAAAATCATCCAGTCAGTCAAAAAATTATAAACCGCTATGATCAGCCAGGAAATCAAGAGGCTATACAGCAGGATACTGCAGTATATTTTTATTACGGGATTGCTTGTATTTCAGGCATCCTGTTCAGGATCACCGGATAGCATCGGAGATACAGGTTCCATTATACCTCCGGAACCCGATCCGGAGAATTATATATGTTACAGGCCGGGTGGCGTTATTGTCATTGACGGGATCCTGAATGAATCCGACTGGGAAGCTGTTCCATGGACTGACAATTTCGTGGATATAGAAGGAGATGCGAAGCCGCAACCTGACTTCAGAACCCGGGCAAAGATGCTCTGGGATGATTCTTACCTTTAT
>JAKQPD010000089.1 GCA_029564935.1 Bacteroidota bacterium | reverse complement strand
CCTGTCACAAATACATATTTAACCTCTGCCAATGCAATAAGATATTAATTTCGGATAATCCTGTTATCAACGATTATATTCATCAAGACCAGACTGGTCGATCATTCTGACCTTTTCCTCCAGGGTTTTTATCATTTTCTTGGAATTGGCTATCTTTTCCTTTACCTCATTGATCATTGTCTCGGCATTCGGAGATTTTGCGAAGAAGCCAATATTGTTTTCCCAGAGGACTATATCACTTTCCATCTGTTTGATCTTTGTAAAGAACTTTTCTCGTTCATTACGAATCTTCCTTGATGCTTTAGGATTTGCTTTAAGATTATCAAGTTTTGACCTGTATTTGAGGATACTTTTATCTTCATCACCGATTTTCAGCTTGTCAAATTCCTTATTTAGTGCGATCCTGTATCTGTTTGTTATTTCGTCCTTTTTATTGAACGGAACGAATCCGATTTCAGTCCATTTTCTCTGAAGTTCCTTGAGACGATCAAAGGCGGCCTGAACATCAGGTCCGGGTTCAAACTTCTCAAGCTCTTCAATTACCGCAAGCTTGTCTTTCAGATTGTCCTCATATGAAGTATCGAGTTCGCTGAAGTATTCTGTTTTCCTGTTGAAAAAGTGATCGCATGCTTTGCGGAACCTTTTCCAGAGTTTTTCGGATTGTTTTCTTGGTACCGGACCAATGTTTTTCCAGTCTTTCTGCAATTTGATCAGTGAATCGGAAGTTCCTTTCCAGTCAGTACTGTCCTGAAGGGATTCAGCCTGGATGCACAATTCGATTTTCAGCTGGAGATTATTCTGTTGTATTTCCTTGTTATCGGCATAGAAGCTTCTTTTCTTTTCAAAAAAGCTGTCACATGCATCACGGAATCTCTGATATACCTTGTTATTCTGTTTCTTGGGGGCAAATCCGATTGTTCTCCACATCTTCTGGAGAGCGACTACCTTTTCGGCTTTCTCGTCGAAGTCCCTGAAATTTTTAATTTCCGTGAGGTTAATTGCCTCCACCTCTTCGCAAAGTGCAATTTTTGCATCAAGGTTTTTCCGCTGGTCATCCTTTTGTTTTTCGAAATATTCGTGGTGACGCTTATTTATCTGTGAGGTTGCCTCCCTGAAGCGTTCCCATATCTCATTTTTCGATTCAGGCGGTACAGGTCCTATTTCTCTCCATTGATTATGATAATCCTGCAGAAGCCGGAAAGCATTCACGGCATTTGGTTCAAGCAGAAGCTCTTCGGCCTTTTCGCACAACTGAACCTTTGATTCAAGGTTCTTTTTTAAGTCAAGATCACGAAGTTCCTTGTTTATCTTGATGTAATCATAAAAGATCTCAACGTGATGGTGGTAATTCTCCCACAGGTCTTTAAGTGCACTCTGAGGAACAACTCCGATAGAGTGCCATTCATTTTGAAGGGACCGGAATTCATGGAAGGTTTTATTGATCGATTCCTCGCGGTTGACAAGCTCTTTAATCTTGTCGATTATATCATATTTTTTTTTCAGGTTCTCATATTTCTCAGCTTCCTGGACCCTGTTATAATCAGTTTTCTTTTCCCTGTATTTATCAAGAAGATGTTTTACCCTTGCTTCAAGCGGATCGACCCATGCCCTGTATTCTTCAAGTGTTCCGCCACCTTCGAGGAATTTATTCTTCCTTTCTTCGGCTTCAAGTTTTAATTTCTTGTAAAAGAATACCTTAATCCGGTCTACATCATTCCTGATTTCCAAAGGTGGCCGGTTCTCAATAATAAGAGCAAGCGTTTCAACCAGTTCATTCTTTGAGAAGCCTGAATAATCAACAGGAGGAAGCTCAACATCATTGAGGTTCTCATCTCCTGAAACATCGTAATCTTCAACTTCGGAAACTGCAGCAGCTTCTTTTACGGTTTTTCTCTTTCTTTTTACAGTTGCTTCATCTGTAATTTTATCTTCTTCATCCTTTTTGTCCGCAGCACTTTTCTCTTCCGCTTTTTCAGCATGTGTTTCACTCTCACTTCCTGAGGCATTATCAAATGCCCCGGATTGTTCATTAAGAACAGAGTTATCCGGATCTTTCTCTATCATAGCGAATCCTTTCTAATTTCAGATCTCTAATGGCATACTTCACCATGTCAGTTATCATGGATTTTTCAGAGTACGAAAATATTGAAATATTTATTAAAACTCAAAGGTTTGAAGAAATTAATAAGAAAGGCAGCATATTGCAGGCAAGGAAAGTTGCGGGTTTATTTTTCTGCCTCCTCTATTAGGGTAAGGGGTAAAAAAGCAGAATTAATCAGACTCTGATGAATATTTTATCAGATAAAATGATCAGAAAGTACCGGTAATAAAATAAATTTGCATGAATAAAATTGTATTATGAGCAGTACAGAAATTATATTATTAATTGCAGTTTTTGCATTTGCAGGGTTCAGACTATACCAGAAATATGTGAAAAAGGATGCCGGCAAGCCAGCAGAAACAGGAAATACTTTTAAGGCAGAAAAAAAATCCTCCTTCCCGTCACATACGGTAAGCGACGATTACGAACCATATTCAAAAAAGTAAGTTTTTCAGATCCTGTTCCTTGTAACCAGGTACCGGAAAGGATTTACGACTTTTTGTAATAATCTGAGGCTATCGGTCAGTATCTCAGCGGTTCCCTGCATATTCTGCGTAAACTCCAGATCATTCCCGTATAATGTTCTCAGACCATCGGGTAAAGTTATTTCAATAATATAGGAATCGCCGGCGGGCACCAGTGATTTTGATGTAATTACTCCTCTAACCATTCCATATTCAAGATATGGGTATCCGGTGAGTTTAATATTAACCTTCTGCCCTGTCCTCACTTTACCGGATCTTTGCATTTTAAGATCTACCCGTCCAATATAATCTCCGGGCTCAAATGGTATGATGCTCAGAACCGGTTCATCTTTAAGAACCATCTGGTTCTGTTTCCAGTATCTTGTGAAGGTCACAATACCGTCAACAGGTGATACCAGGAGATAAGTATTCTCCCATATCCTTATCCTGGCCTTCAGATTATTAAGGGATTCATTCAGCAGGGAAAATAAGCGGTTTTTCTCTTCGACCCTTTTAATCTTATAGTCCTGCAACTCCTGATTTTTCTGAGCCAGCTCAATAATTTTTGCGGAATGGTCAAGCCTGACATTCTGCAGCTCAATATTGATCTTGTTGAATGCCTGCTTCGATACTTCAAGTTCGCTGGCTGAGAAGACTGCTCCGGCATAAAGTGATGAATCCCTGCTGAATTTACCCGCTTCGATCAGGCGGTTTTCTTCATATAGACGTTCTTTTACCCTTACCCTGCTGATATATTCCTCAAGGCCGGCAATTTCACCGGTGACAGATTTGATTTTATATCCGTAGAAATCATTGGATATATAATTGTTGTAATCAGAAAGACATTTAAGGAAAGTTCCCCAGTATTCCTGTAATTCACCCAGTTCAGAGAATGATGGCAGAGCTGGTGACTTAAGTATCTCCGGATTTTGGATTGAATCAACCGTCTGGCCAAGCTTTTTGATTTCGTCTATGGATGCGGCAGTCTCCATTACTGCAAGTAACTGTCCTTCCTTTACATTCTGTCTGTCTGTTACGTCCCATATCATGATACGTCCTGTGATCTTTGAAACGAGTGTTACCGGTGGATTCTGGGTAGTTATCTGTACCGGGGAGGGAACTACATTCGGATATCGTATTATCCATGATAATAGAAGAATTAGCAGAATAACTCCTGAAATAACAGTAGTTCCGTATCTTACCAGCCTGGCCGGAGGTTTGGAGATGATCTCCTTCACGGGATCTGAATGCAATATCTGAGGATCTCTGTCTTTCATTACAGTAAATCAATGTCCAAGTTCAAGCTGGTTCCTTACCAGATTATAATATTCACCTTTGTTTTCAATCAGTGACTCATGTGTACCCGTTTCTGTTATTCTGCCATTGTCCATCACAACTATCTTATCGGCATTTCTGACGGTACTGAGCCTGTGTGCAACAATAACCACCGTTTTTTCCCTGAAATAGCCGGCAAGGTTCTCAACTATTGCTTTTTCGTTATTTGCATCCAGTGAATTTGTTGCTTCATCGAAGATCAGGATTTCAGGATCTTTATAGATCACCCGTGCAATAAGCAACCTTTGTTTCTGTCCCTCACTGAGTCCATGTCCATTTGCACCTACCCTTGTATTATATCCAAGGGGAAGAGATTCGATAAACTCCCTGATATTTGCTTTATCGACAGCATTTACCAGTTTTATTTCATCAATTTCCGGATTTCCGGGAGAGATATTTGATGCCATGGATTCCGGGAAAATGAATCCATCCTGCATTACTGCACCGGTTTTTTCCCTCCACAGGGTCAGACTTATGTTCGGAAGTTTTGTATCACCCACAAGGATTTCACCTTTGACAGGCTGATAAAAACCAAGAATAAGCTTTAAAAGTGTTGTTTTTCCGCTTCCGCTGGTCCCAACAATTGCGGTAACTTTTTTCTCCTCAATTTCAAGGTCAATATCCTTCAGAACAAAAGGAGAATGAGGTCCCTCATACTGAAATGAAACATTCCTGATGAGTATGTTTTTCTTCTCCGGGAGCCTTTTGATCTTTGAGTCCTGGTCTGCCTGTTCATCCTCCATTCCGTGGACCTCGGCGAGCCTGTCAAGACTCATCTTCGCATCCTGAGATGTTCTGAAGAATTCAATGATCTGACTGACAGGTACGTTCAGCTGACCTGTTATGAACTGAACTGCAAGCATCATACCAAGGGTCATGTTCCCTTTAAGAACCGCAGTGGCTGCTACAACAGTTATCAGCAGGTTGGTTACTTCATTAATGAAGGTAGCTCCTGCAGACTGATATTGGATCAGGCCTAAAGCCCTTGCTTTTAAATGGAAGAGTGATGCCTGGATGTTTTCCCAATCCCATCGCTTTGGTGATTCGCTCTGGGTGAGTTTAATTTCCTGCATGCCATTCACAATGTTTATCAGTTTGGTATTTGCTTCAGACATTTCCCTGAAACGCTGATGATCCAGCCGCGCCCTCGATTTCATGAACAATGAAACCCAGAGAATGTACAGGACTGATCCTGTCAGGAAAATGGCCAGTATCTTCAAACTGTAAATTGCCAGAACAATACCAAAAACGATAATATTGAAGAACGAAAACAGGATACTTAGGCTTGTTGATGTAAGGAAGTTTTCAATCCTGTTATTGTCATCAATACGCTGGAGTATATCACCTGTAAGTTTTGTATCAAAGTAGGCGACCGGCAGGGACATTAATTTCTGGAGGAAACCCGAGATGATTGAGACATTGACGCGGGTACCGATATGAAGAAGGAGCCATCCACGTATGAATTCGACAGACATTCTGCCGATTACGAGGGCCAGCTGGGCGAAAAGTATCAGGTAAATAAATCCTATATCATTATTATTCAGGCCGGTATCGATAATAGATTGCGTCAGGAAAGGTATTATAAGCTGAATAATGCTTCCGATAAGCAATCCAAGGATAAGCTGACCGATATATTTCCTGTACAGGCTGAAATATTTAAGAAGGAATCTGAATCCATGTACCGGTTCAGTTTCACTTTCAATTTCTGACAAAGCAGGGGTTGGCTCAAGAATCAGTACAAGTCCTGCAGGTTTACCGTCCTCAACTGTTGATGCCCAACTCCTTATAAAATCCTCCCGCGAAAAAGTCACATGACCTACAGCAGGATCGGCAGCGTAAATCCTGTCTTTCGAAATCCTGTATATTACAATAAAATGCTTCTGTTTCCAGTGAACAATACATGGAAGAGGCACCTTTTCAACAAGCATTTCAAAGGGGATTTTTACCCCGATAGTACGAAATCCGAGACCATCAGCTGCTTCCGACAGGCCAAGGAATGATACCCCTTCCCTGGTAATATAACACTTCCTTCGGATAGTTTCCAGAGTAAAATTCTTCTTATAATATCCTGCAACCATCTTAAGGCATGCCGGGCCGCAGTCCATGGCGTCTGGTTGTCTTACAAAAGGAAATGACATTTTCCGGAAGATATAATTGCAGGTAAATATATTTAATTTATAGCATGAATAACCAGCAAAATATATTATCCTGGTAATTATTTAAAATAATTTGCATAGAATTTGCATGTAAGGAAATATTATATTTGTTTTAGGTTTTAGAATAAAGAAATTGTTCAAGCGGATTACAGATACTAAAATAATTGAGGGTATAAAAACTCAGAACGAAGATATCCTTAACTGGCTATATGACAATTATTTTCAGACAGTTAAGAATCATATTATAAAGAACAGCGGTACTTCTGAGGATGTTCCCGACGTTTTCCAGGATACAATAATCATTCTTTACAAACAGATCACCGGGGATACGTTAAATCTTACAACAGATCTCAAGGGTTATTTTTTCGGGATAGCACGAAATTTATGGAATACACAGCTGAGACGTAATAAAAAGACCTCTGCAATAGAGCCTGATTTTGATATTGCTGATGAAGCCGCTTTTGAAGACCACGAAGATCCCGTGTTCGAAAGGATTATCAGCAGGTCATTCCAGAAGCTAAAACCCGATTGCCAGATGATACTTACACTTTATGCGGATGGTCTTTCTTTTCAGGAAATAACAACCCGGATGCATCTGAAAAATGAAGATTATGCCAGGCGGAAAAAATATCTTTGTAAAGAATCGCTTCTTGAGATTGTAAAAGAAGATCCGGAATATCAGGAATATTTACGTTTTCGCAGGTAAATCAGGATGGCAATACCTGCTGCCACAGCCGTTATTAAAAATACAAGCAGGGTTCTTCCCGGAAAATAGACAGGTGAATTATCACCATAAACGACAAGAGTTGCCCAGAAATAAGGGTGAGATTTTAGCTGGGTTGCTTTTTTAAGGTATGCGGAGCGTGATTTCCGTAATGCAGTGCTTTTCGTATTCCCGTTCCTGAGATTTCTGTAAAATCTGTTTATAATTTCTGTTCCGGACTTATCTTCTATTTCCCACATTGACATTACCATGGACTGAGATCCGGAATAAAGAAATCCTCTTGCAAGACTGAGTATTCCTTCCCCTGTTGACAAGCGGCCAGTACCGGTGTTGCAGGAACTAAGTACAACCATGCGGGCATTAAGCGGGATACCGTAAACTTCATAAGTATAAAGCAGGCCATCTTCCGGGTTGTCGTTGCCCTGAGAAAAGATCATTGCCGAATTCATGGGGTGCTGATCATTAAGGTAAGTATGCATGGCCAGATGAATTATATTAAAGTCTCCGGCCACACTTTTAAAAACTGATTCTGTTGCCTTGTCATTGAGGTAAAGACTACCCCTTGAAATTCCGGCTACAAATTCTGCTTCCTGTCTGGCATATGGCAAATCGTAAAGCAAACCGCTCCCCTGCTGTTTCCTGGCAAATAAAGAATCAACATTTATATCACTCCCGTAAAATGGCGAAAATGCCGCCAGTTTGTTCCTTCCCCTGATGTCGCGTGATACAATCTCGTGCATAAGAGTTGCGGAATATGCATATGAAATATTGAAGTCATTCATCAGATAATCGAGTTTTCTGTATAATAACCCCTCTCCTTCATATTTATCGGTAAGTATAGTTTCGAAAGGAAGATACGAGAGGTAATTATCAGGCGAGATCAATAAATTTCGGGAAATAAGGTATTTGCTTATGGGTTCGATAAGTATTCTGTACAGATCATTGCCAACATCCTGATACTCCCTGAAGGCATTGCCGGGATTCTTCACAAACGATGGATTTGACAGTAATACCCTGAATTTCATAAGATTCCTGATCAGTAAAGAATCGGTCCTTACAGTTATCAATTCCCTGTGTTTCCTGTTTACAATGAAAATATACAGCATCGAATCCGATACTATATAATTAATATAGTTGCTATTCCTGCCCACAATTTGCGGAATATCTTTCATCTCCGGAGCTTTGGTATTATACTTTAATGTATAATATCCCGGATATTCATTCTCAAAAGTAAGAACAAGTGAATCCCGCACCCTTATAGCAGCAAGTATCTCATCATTAAGTTGTTTTAAGAGTTTCGTATCGGGTTTCTCCCTGTCGTTTTCCAAAGATATCCTTGAGTTCAATACACCTATGTCGCGCTGAAGGGATTTTTCGAGGTCGGCTATATCCTGTGGAATATGGAACTGAATGGCGTTTAGTTCCCTGGTAGCAGCAAGAAGACCTGCAACTTTACTTTTTTCTGCTATCTCAAAAGCTTTTTCAAGAAATGACCTGTCCCCGAAGATTTTGTAACATTGTTCAAAATCCCTGATAGCCATAAGGTATGAATCGCGGTAGTGATCGCCCAGCACTAACCTGCTCTCCTCCTCGCTTATGTTTATCCTGATCTTCTCTATTACATTGATTATAAGATCGGATGTAGCAGCAGCAGCTTTTAAAATTTTACCATCTCCTGTCTGTGAATAGATATCCTTCACAATTTCATATTTGGACCGGAGTATCCTTATATATCTTCTGTCAGCCCTGATTGAATCAATTTCAGGATTTTCGATACTGCCTTCCGGAATAGAATGCAGACTTCCGTTAAAAAGCAGTTCCTGTATCTTTTCAAGGGCTTCCTTGCTCTGCCCATTATGATGCAGAGCTCTTGCATAACCTTCATACACCTGGTCACGAAGGCTGGCGTCTTCCCTGTGTCTCATCAGATAATCATCACAGGCTGAAAAATATTTTATTGCAGATTTTGAATCATTTTTATAATTCAAAAGGTAAGTTGCATAATTCTTAAGGACTTCTATATAATACCTTGAATCGGTCCCGTAATATTTCTCGGAACGCCTGAGAAGATCACTGAGAAGCATCTCTCCTTTTCTCACATTCCCTGAATTTCCAAGTGTAACTGCATAGGTGTGGACCATATTGAATGCCAGGAAGGAATTATCTTTTACGGCAAGGTCGAGGCCTTTTGTAAAATATTCTTCTTCTTTCGAGTCCATTCCCAGATAACCATAATTTATGGCCATGCTGTTGATCAGTGTTATATAATTCTGATCCTGGGGTATCCTGTTGCTTTCAATCACAGATTCAGCCTGCTCAAAATATAATCTGGCTTTTGCATAATCGCCCATTATTGAATACCCTGTGCCAATTGTAGTATATAGATTACTAAGATCTTTATCCTGAAAAGTTTTAAGGATACTTAGAGCCCTGTCAGTGTAATTAATAAAATTCTTAAAGTCATTATTCACTATTGCTGCACCAATCAGGATTGCTATAGCAGAACCCACCTCAGTACTGTTTTCTCCGTAAAACCGCTTCGAGAGATCTATATATTTCACCAGATGACTTTTTACATTAGAATAATCTCCCAGATGATTATATGCAACCCCAAGGTTATAAAAAGCTTTAATGTATTGCTCCTCATTTCTTTTATCCAGCCTGTCGCTTATTTCAATGGATTGTGTAAGGTAGTCAATTGCGTCCTCGTATTTCAGGGCAAACATATTACAAACACCTGCATAGTAATAAATCTCAGAAATATGA
The DNA here is from genome assembly GCA_029564935.1 of Bacteroidota bacterium. Taxonomy (GTDB): domain Bacteria; phylum Bacteroidota; class Bacteroidia; order Bacteroidales; family VadinHA17; genus LD21. Next base: position 17,804 of record JAKQPD010000089.1, on the reverse strand, counting down.
GCACTGTCATAGCTCTTTTCTGATAATGATCTCCGGAGACTGTCTGCAAATGCAAGAAGACCTCTTTTATCACCTGAAGAACTAAGATACACTATGCGGTTACTTATCTTGTCGGACGATACTTCCATGACCGGAAGAGATTTTTCGATCACAGGAATGATGGTCATGTCATGATTAAAACCTGTCGCGGAAAACCCGGTATGTAAACGGGAAAGGAAAAGAATGACTATGAAGATATAAGTCTCTGAGGAGATTTTATTTTTATAAATACTGATTCCCATGATTTAACAAAACAGAGTCGTACAGAAGGTTCAAAAATAATCTGATTTTCTAAAAGTAGTTCTATTTCACGAAAAAAATCTTTCAAGTACATAATTCATTTACAATAAAATAGAAAATACTTTTATTTTTTTCAATTTTTTTTTGTCACAAAATCCTCATTAAAGACATGTAATGGTGAGAAACCAACCATAACAAACAACCCAGAATTAATAAACAAATAAAAACAAAGAAAATGAAAAACCTGAATTCCGACACGATGAGAGACATTTTTGCAGGTCACGAACTTTCAGCTGATGAAATGTTAAAGGTAAGAGGTGGTGATAACATACACAGTGAACCCATTATGCTGCCTCCCACACCACCAATCAAAATCTGAGCAAAAATGTTCTCATGTTCAGGTATGCAGGTTTTTGACTATCATTCATATAAATCTTCCATAAACCGGAAGATGTTTCAGAGCGGATAGAAAAAAGGTATCCGGATTATTATTTGATGATATGGCACAAAAGACCTGACATATAAATGCGATGAATATCAGAAAGGATTTAAAATACAAACCAATATCCATGAAAACAGGTGATTATTCATATTTCTCCGAGCGGTATCTTGCCGGGGAAATGAATGAAGCTGAAAAAGAATGGTTTCGCAATGAGCTTGGAAAAAATGAAAAACTGCGTGAAGAGATTACTCTCAGGCAGAACATAAATTCTGCTCTAAGGAATCATGAAGTTCTTCAGTTCAGAAGTAAATTATCAGCAATCTCAAAAAAGAAAGCTGAGGAAGAAGCAGCCAAAAAGCCTAAAAAGAACCGGTCCATTACCCGGGCTGCCATTTTTACAGGGCTTATTCTCTGTGGAAGTCTTACATTACTTAATACAAGGAATCTGACTACAGAAGAAGTCTTTGAGCGATACTATAAATCATATGACGTTACGACACCTTTACGATCCGTAAATGATGCCGTTAATTCCGATTATTCGATCGCTCTTGAGTATTTCAATATAAGGGATTACCGTAATGCTGCATATTATTTCAGCAAAGTGATCAGTAATGATCCCCGTTATATTGAATCAGTCATGATGACAGGAATATCCAGGTTCGAAGAAGAAAACTATCCTGAAGCATCAGCGTCCTTTACAAAAGTAGTTAACGATAAGGAAAACCTTTTCTTTGAAGATGCCCAGTGGTACCTTGCATTATGCTATATCAAGACCGGTGAAAAGGATAAAGCCATGAAGGCGTTTTCTGTAATCAGGGAATCGGAAAGCATTTACAGCAGGAACGCACGGAAAATACTGAGAAAGATAGATTAACGATTTACCTGTCCGGGGAGAATATAAGACCTGAAAGTTAATTATGGCGAATAACCGTTCGGTAAGAAACGGTTATTTTTCATTTTTACGGGCAACTATCTTCACCTCTGTTCTCCGGTTCAGTCTTCTTCCTTCATAGGTAATATTATCCGCGACCGGAGAGGTATTCCCATATCCCTTATATTGAAGACGGTCTGAAGATATCCCGCTTTCAATAAGATATTTCACAACTGAAAGTGCACGTTTTTCCGATAATCCCAGATTATAATCGTCAGTTCCGGTTGAATCAGTATAACCCCCTATCTCAACAATGAAATCCTTATTGAATTTAAGAAGGTCTGTAAGATTGTCAAGCTCTGACATTGATTCCTTTTTCAGTTCCCATCTGTCAACCTCATAGAATACATTTGTCAGAAGCATCTTTTCCCCTATTCTGACAGGATTCAGGGAAATATTTTTGATAAGAGGTTCCATTACTGAATGAACTCCTTCAAACATAAAATTCTCCGAATAAAAGAGATAACCCGGACGTGATACATTTATCCCATAGTTATTTCCCGGAGGCAGACAGACAAGAAATATTCCGTTGTCATCTGTTTTGCTTTTCAGGGCTATCTTATCAGTTGTCAGATTTATTAACTCATAATCAGCCTTGAGCTTTTTACCTGTTTCGCGATCGGTAACCCTTCCCTTAAGATAGGATACCGGATTTGGCCGGAATGATTTATCAGGATTAAAACAGAAGATATCTTTTCCGTTTGCATTGTCGCGTTTTGATGAGAAATAAGCTTTCTGACCACCTGCCTCGATCACAAGGCCCATATCATCTGATGAGGTGTTAACGGGATATCCCAGGTTCCGGGGTTCAGTCCAGGTACTGTCATCTCTCATCCTTGTCAGATAAATATCCAGACCTCCCATACCAGGTCTTCCGTTCGAGGCATAATAGAGTGATCGTCCGTCGAAATGTATAAAAGGCGACATTTCATCACCTTCTGTATTAATTGCAGTACCCGGATTTACAGGCTCAGACCAGCTGCCTTTATCATTAAGCACTGAATACCAGATATCTTTTCCACCAAGTCCTCCGGGTCTGCTTGATGAAAAGAAGAGCATATTTCCGTCAGCGCTGATTGAAGGTGTTGATTCCCAGGAATTGGTATTAACCGGAGAACCAAGGTTATAAGGGATTGACCATTTGCCCTCATTAAATGCAGAGAAATAAATATCGCAGCTTCCCAGACCACCAGATCTGTCACATGCAGTGAAATACATATAATTTCCGCTTGATGACAGGGTCTGAGCCCCCTCATTCTGTCTGGTGTTTAGTGGTTCTCCGGCATTGAATGAGGTTACCCATCCTGAATCAGTCTGATAGCTTAAATAAAAATCCTCCTGATAAATTCCCCTGCTGTATGAATTAATGGACGTATATGACTGGCGGGTAAACATAAGCGTTTGTCCGTCAACTGTAATCGAAGGCCAGTACTCGTCATCCTTTGTATTTATTGCACTGCCTACACTGACGGGATTAAAAGGCACAGGGTGCTTCTTTGCCTCAATTGCGAATTCACAGTTCCTGATATTCCTGATTGCGGTCTGCTTATTCTTTTCAATACCTCCGCCATGCCGGAGATAAGCCTTATAGTTTTTAAACGCGCCGGAATAGTCTTCAATCATCATTTCGGAATTAGCAAGGCTGAAATATACAGGCAGATACGAAAGTGAATCTATCTCAACAGCTTTCCTGTAATTCTCCACTGCTTTTGTATGATTATTCTGTCTGGAGTATAATTCACCCAGCATCATATACGCTTCATAAAATTCAGGATCATGGGCTACTGATATCTTAAAAAGTGTCTCAGCCTTCTTAAAATCGAGGTATTCATAATATGTAACTCCGTCATTATATGTCTTGATAGCTTTGGCGGAATTACTGTGGAGGGTCTGTGAAAAAGAATTCCGACCTGTGGAGCATGATGTAATTATGAGCAATATCAATAACACCTGTCTCATTATCGGATTATGGTATATGCATAAATTTGTGAATCTGGAGTGATATCCTCCATTGCGGATTTTTAAGGACATAACCTACAATAGCGGGAATCACAGAATTAAAGCTGCTCCACTCAGGTTGCAGGAATAACCTGCAATTATTGCTTACCCGGAGGCAGCATTCTTCAGCCCATTTGAAATCTTCGGGTTTTTCAATAATGACCTTCAATTCATCGGCAATACTGCATATGTTTTCACCCGGTGGCATATTCTTTTTGGGTGAGAGGCAGATCCAGTCCCAGTTACCGCTCAGGGCAAACGTCCCGGATGTCTCCAGGAATGTACTTAAGTTATTTTTCCTGAATCCTGAACATAAATAATCAAGATTCCACATGAGTGGTTCACCACCTGTGATTACAACTGAATCGGCGCCTGAATTCAAGGCATTCTTGAGTATCAGATCGGTATTAACCATTGGATGAATGTCGGGATCCCAGGCAAACTTTGTATCACACCAGTTACATCCGACATCGCATCCGCCAAGCCGGATAAACCATGCAGCTTTGCCAGACTGGAAGCCTTCTCCCTGGATAGAAAAAAACTCTTCTACAAGGGGAAGCATCTTCCCCTGTGATTTACTTTTGGAATTCCTTATCATTGTTCCGGCCCGGATCATTTAATTGCAGAGCCTGAACAAAGATAAGGAAAATTACTTTATTATGTTCTATTTTCTGATTTTCAACAGATTCAGAAACTCGTCAAGAAAAGCAGTGCTTCCGCCGGTAAGCACCAGTCCGCCTGTTTCATGGTCTGCTGTTACGACTATTTTGTTGATCCGAACAATAATAATTTCTCACGCTCTCTGGCTCTCTCAACCCACATTTCCGGAACTATTTTCCAGTTATTCAATGGTTCCGGATCAATTGTTTTCTGTTCCCCGACAGATTTAAGGATATAATATCTCAGGTCGCGGTCGGTCGATCTTATCAGTCTTTTTCTAAGCTCGTTCCCTTTTATACCTGCTCCGCGTGTCAGATGTCCTCCTCCTCCGTTACCCCTGTAAGAGTTGACTGCCACATCATAGTATTCATCCCTGATGAAAGGGCGTCCGTCACTGAATGATTTTATCAGTACCATTTTCCCTTCAGGCCGGCTGACATCGACGAGGTAGTCGATACCGGCTGCAGAATCAAAATTATATGACTGATTCCTAAGCCAGGCTCTGCCGTTAGTCAGTGCAGGTCTGCCATCTTTTCCCATCCTGTATTTTAAAAGGTAATCTCCCGGCCCTTTCATTGGATTGAGCCATTCGGAATAGGAATATTCCAGGTATCTGAGAACTTCATCTCCGGTCATTCTGATTGTATAAAGCATATTTTCAAACCTGTAAAGCTTGAACATATCCCCTACTGTTACAGGTCCCCTGGCAATTTTTTCATTAAATGACAGGGGTGCGGCAAATGAAATGTCAGCCCCTGTCAGATCAAGCTGAATTGAATGAATCATATCGACAAATGCTGAAGAACCGAAAAATGATTCTGCCGATGATATTTCAGTTTCAGATGTTCCAATAACCCTGCTTACATATTCCTTTATTATTTTTTCCTGTTTACCGAATGTCTTTATAAACTCACGATCCGGCTCCAGTTCACGCGTATCAGCTAGTACTCCTGAAATCCTCTCAATTTGTTTTTCACTGTTGCCCTTTATTTTGAATGTAACATTCGCACATGCGATAGTTTCGGCTCTGCTTCCACCATTCAATATAAGGATCGTATCACCATACCTGTTAATAAAGGTTTCATTTATTTCCCTGTGATCATGTCCCGTAAAAATAAGGTCAAATCCCTTTACGTTATAGGCAACCGCAGCGGATCCGTTTTCATCTGAAGGCCGTGCGCCGGTGTTTTCCCTGTTCCATCCGGAGTGGAAAAGACCAACTACAAGATCAGGATCTTCCTCTGATATCGCAGGCATCCATAGTTCTGCCGTTTCCTGCATATCCCTGAATTCTATCCCGGAATAAAGTTCTTCGGGAAGCCATGTGGGAACTGCCGGTGTGATCAAACCCAGTACAGCTATTTTTATACCTGACTTTTCCACAATAACAAAAGGTTTGAAATAAGGCTTACCGGTCTTTTTATCAACTGCGTTTGCAGCCAGAACGGGAAAATCATATTCCTCCACAAGCCTGTCATAAACAGAATGACCGGCCTCAATATCGTGATTTCCCGCAGTAGTCGCATCATATCCCATCCGGTTAAACACTTCCGACATGAAATGTGGCGATATTGTATCAATATAGTTATAGTAATAAACAGAAGGCTGACCCTGAATATTATCGCCATTGTCCAGAAGAAATACAGCATCTCTCGTCTTCCGCAGTTTTTTTACATATCCCGAAACATGAGCCAGAGATACATCAAGAGGTTTCTGATCGATGAAGTCATACGGAAGGATCACTCCGTGAATATCAGTTGTACCTATAATACTTATAGTCTGTATCCCGGCTTTTTTGCATGAAGAGATGATAAATATTACGAATAGTAAGATCAGGAGTGTTTTAGTCCGGCGGTGTTTCATTTTGAAATATTTTACTATGTAGTTCCATATTTGGTTCGGTATCCGGTATTCGGTATTCGGTATCCGGTATTCGGTATTCGGTATTCGGTATTCGGTATTCAGTATTCAGTATTCAGTAATCGGTATCCAGTAAGTCGCTATTATACTCACCGATCACCGATCACCGCTTACCGCTTACCGCTTACCGATTACCGATCACCCCCTGTCCCCCGGGGCCATAAACTTAAAAAAGAAAATCCAATTAATACAAGCGCTGGCACGATTTAAAATAAACCTGAGTTTAAAATATTATTTTTGTAAAAAGCAGCGTCATGGTTCTTACAGGACTGGAACAGATAATTACCAGACTGCCATCGGGTTTAAAAGGAAAACGGATAGGCATATTATGTCATGCCGCAAGTATATCAGCTGATTTCACTCATATAACCAGGCATTTTCAGTCCCGTCAGGATTGTAAGCTTTCTGCAGTTTTCGGGCCTCAGCACGGACTATATGGTCAGACTCAGGATAACATGATAGAATGGGAAGGCGAAGCGGATCCTGTGCTCAATGTTCCCATATTCAGTCTATACGGAGAACACAGGAAACCTGCGTCTTACATGCTGGATCTTATTGATGCACTTATAGTTGATCTTCAGGATGTGGGGGCGCGGTTATATACATATATATGGACAGTCAAATTATGTATTGAAGCCTGCAGTGAGAAAGGTATCCCGGTATGGATCCTTGACCGCCCCAATCCTGTAGGAATACTGCCATTTGACGGACCTGTTCTGAAGGAAGAATATTTTACATTTGTCGGGGGAGCCTCAATTCCTTTATGCCACAGGATGACAATCGGTGAAATGGCTCTGTGGATAAAGGAGAAGTATTATCCGGCAGCAAATCTGAATATTGTTTGGCTAAGGGAGTGGCGACGACGGTCTCTCTTCAGCAGTACAGGGCTTCCCTGGGTATTGCCTTCACCTAATATGCCGACTGGCCAGACAGCAGTAGTCTATCCGGGGACAGTTCTGGCAGAAGCACTGAACATTTCAGAAGGGAGAGGTACTACAATACCTTTTGAACTATTGGGAGCTCCATTTATTGATGAAGAAAAGCTTAAAAAAGAGCTAGACGGAAGAAAGATTCCCGGCTGTATTTTCAGGATCCATAACTTCATTCCCACTTTTAATAAATATGCAGGGGAATTCTGCCATGGAATTCAGATACATGTGATAAGGCATGAAATATATTTCCCGGTCGCTACCGCACTTGAAATAATCGATTCAATAATTAAAACATCTTCACCCGGGGCTCTCAGTTTTAATCTTCCTCCCTATGAATATGAGAAGACGCTTATGCCATTTGATATACTTTCAGGAGATTCTGTAATGAGGACAAGCCTTCTAAACCGTTTACCCGTTAAGCAGGAAAAGGAAAGATGGCAGACGGAAATAGAAATCTTCAGAAAGGAATTCCGGGATATCTCAGCTTATCCTGAGTAATTCATCCGGTTTGAATCTTTCATATATTTTCGTAATATGAAGAGAGCTTCTCAATAAGCTGACCTGAATAAATTGGTTTTATCAGAAAATCATCAAATCCTGATTCAGCCATAACTTCCATATCACCTGAAAAGCTGTAAGCTGTCTGGGCAATAAGCCTGACCTCCTTGCGGATCTCCCTTATTTTCCGGGCTGAAGTATAGCCATCCATAACGGGCAGCTGTATATCCATCAGCACCAATTCAATGTCGGGATCCTTTTCAACCAGTTCAAAAGCTTCTTTCCCGTCGCCGGCATTCAGCAAAACCGCTTCAGTTTTTTCCAGGATCTTGTTCAGGTACAACCTGCTTGACAGATCATCTTCAACAATAAGTATTTTCTTTCCTTTAAGGATAGAATCTTGCATTTCACATCTTTTTATTCAAAGAGTCCTTTATCACGCAAAAGTAATAAAATTGCAGACTGAGGTACAACAATATATTTTTCTTTATTGAATTCTATTTCAATAGCGCTATTCTGAAGATAAACTGCCTGATCGCCCTCCTTAGGCTGAAGGGGAACATATTTTGGTTCTTCCGGCCTGTTCTTCCAGGGCTCATCTACCTCATTCACCGAAGGGATAGGATAACCCGGTCCAACTTTAAGCACATAACCTATCTGTACCTTTTCGTTCTCATTCACGCCTGGCGGAAGATAAAGCCCGCTCTTTGTCTTTGACTGTGGAGTCTTCGGTTTAATAAGGATCCTGTCACCAATGACAATCAGTTTCTGCAGATCTTTTTCGTCTAACAATACACTCATTAATTTTCTTAGTTGCCTGCAAAAGTACCAATTTTTATACAAACCTTAAACCACTCAACAGGAATTAGTAATATTGTACTCTGTAATCAGCTGAAAAGCGAATCGGAATATGGCAGATACTGATGAATACAGGACGATCAGGAAAGCTTCGGAAGGAATTTACCGGGAGAAGGGCAGTCGTTTCATTTCACTTGTGTTGCCGGTCAGAGATGAGAATGAGATAAAATCACACCTTGAGGCTGTCAGAAAGCAGCATCATGAAGCAAGACATCACTGTTTTGCCTGGGTGCTCGGATCAGAAGGTGGAAGATGGAGAGCAAATGATGACGGAGAGCCTTCGGGTACTGCAGGCCGGCCAATACTCGGACAGATAAGATCACATGGTCTTACAAATATTCTTATAGTTGTCTCGCGATATTTCGGTGGCTCACTTCTGGGAGTAAGCGGACTAATAAATGCCTACAGGACAGCTGCTGCTTCTGCCATCAGCAATTCAGAAATAATTGATCATGTCGTACACGATCAATATGAAATTTCTTTCCCTTATCAGTCAATGAATGATGTAATGAAGATAATCAAGGAGGAAGAAATTAATCATTCGGATCTTATTTATGATCAGGACTGCCGGATGAAAGTCTTTTTCAGGTCATCAGCTTCTTCAAGGATACTTGGCCGGTTTTCAAGAATAAGAGGCTTTTCCAACAGATTTTTAGGTTCGGAATAGGTTTTAAAAAACAGGCTTAAAGTTGTTAATAAATTATTAACACTATCCACGTTATCAGTAAACTTGCGTACTTTTGAAAGAGGATGGAATGCATTTCGTCTAATATTTTAACATAATGAAAAACAGAAGCTTAGTTTCAATTGACGATTTCAGCAAAGATGAGATTATCCGGATACTGGACCGTGCTGCTGAATTTGAAGCGCAGCCTGTGCAAAAACTCCTTGAAGGAAAGGTTATAGCAACACTTTTTTTTGAACCATCAACCCGCACAAGGTTGAGTTTTGAAAGTGCAATTAACAGACTGGGCGGGAAAATTGTCGGATTTGCCGATTCTGCGAGCTCAAGTGTCACAAAGGGTGAGACTTTACATGATACAATAAAAATGGTCAACAGTTATTGTGATCTTATAGTAATGCGTCATCCATATGAAGGAAGTGCAAGATATGCAAGTGAAATTGCATCTGTTCCCGTCATCAATGCAGGTGACGGGGCAAATCAGCATCCAACACAGACGCTGCTTGACCTGTATTCAATCAGGAAGACACAGGGAACTCTTGACAATCTGAACATCTTTATGGTGGGTGATCTTAAATATGGAAGGACTGTTCATTCCCTCCTGATGGCTATGGCCAGATGGAATACCACGTTTAATTTCATCTCACCAGAAGAGCTGCGAATGCCTGACGAATTCAAACTTTATCTCGACAGTTCAGGCCTGAAATATTATGAGCATCTCGATTTTTCAGAGATAATCTCAAAAGCTGATATAATTTATATGACACGGGTTCAGCGGGAAAGATTTTCTGATCCGATTGAGTATGAAAAAGTTAAAAATGTATATGTCCTCAGGAATGCTATGCTCGGGAATACAAAACCGACCATGAAGATACTCCACCCTCTTCCCAGGGTGAATGAGATACATACTGATGTGGACAGCAATCCCAAGGCCTACTATTTTGAACAGGCGCTAAACGGCGTGTTCACCCGACAGGCTATTCTTTGTAATTTGTTGGGAATTAATTAAATCATGCGAAATGAAAGAAACTAAACAACTGGTGGTCAGTGCAATTCAGAATGGCACCGTGATTGATCATGTTCCTGCCCGTAATCTTTTCAAGGTCATCCAGATCCTTGGGCTGGATCATATTGAAAACCAGATAACTTTCGGAACTAACCTTGAAAGCAAGAAGCTTGGAAAAAAGGCTATTATTAAAATATCGGACAGGTTCTTTGAGGATGATGATATAAACAGGATAGCACTTGTTGCTCCGCAGGCAAAACTAAATATAATCAGAGATTACGAAGTAGTCGAAAAGAAAGTGGTGGAAGTTCCTGATCAGATTACCGGCATAGCTAAATGTATGAATCCCAAATGCATCACCAATTTTGAAAACGTAGTAACACGGTTCAGGGTTGTTTCAAAGAAAAACGTAGCCCTTAAATGCCATTATTGCGAAAAGATTACAAACCAGGAGAACCTCCAGATAAAATAATTTAGTCCGCGATACATCCCCCGGAGAGTTATTAATGTCATTTTAACGCAAGCGGTCATATGACCTGACCAGGTTTTCGTCCTTTCGTATCGCGATATATGCCATCACGAACAGAATCAGATTAATCAGGGGGATAAGAAGACGCCATTCCGGAATAAGATCTTTTCCATCCCTGAATGATATGATATAGTATATCAGCGTACCCATCAGCAACAGGTCGAGGATTATAAGAACCAGAACTGATAACAGCTGTCTTTTTCTGGTCCTGAAAAGTAAAAGCGATATGACAGATAACAGAGGAATCAATATCGCAATTGATAATACCGGGACAGCTCCTGCTACCTGCACATCATCCTTTTCTGCCGTAACCTCAAAAATACCTCTGATATTCATTACAAATTCCTGACCACTGCTTCCAAATAATCCAAAAAAATTACCGGTAAGGAATAAACCTGCCAGAATTGTTGTCAATAGAAGATAAACTGACTGAATACGCTGGATCATGATAGAAGATTTAGAATGCAGGAACAAAAATAATGTGTTTTATCGAATTGACACAAAATACTTCGACACAATGATAATTCTAAAGAATGGGAGTTATTTATGAATATTTAACATAAATAACTGAGGTATAATTACTCTGAAAAATTCAAAATTTCTAATTTTGCTCCTCCGTAATTACGATCGGTGTATAAGCAGTAGAGAATAACCAGAAAAATACAGAAATACAATTATCATACAGATCATAAATGAATAAAAGATTCAAGAGCATCATAACGATCTTACTGATCCTGGCTGTTGCAGCCATTATATTCTATCCAAAGCTCAAGCCTGTTTTTGGTTCGAAGAACATAGGACCTGCCGGAGAAGGAATGAGAAGTGCCGGCGGACCGGGTTTGGTGCAAGGTCGTCAGGCATTGAGCGTGAGCGCATTGCTGCTGAAACCTGTCAGGATGAATGATCCGAGAAACAGTATTGGTACCCTGAAACCTGATGAGGAGGTAGATCTTTCCTTTGAAACATCGGGAAAGATAGTCAGCATAAATTTCACCGAGGGAACCCGTGTAAAGAAGGGCGACCTGCTGGCAAAGATCAATGACAAGCCGTTACAGGCGCAACTGCAGAAACTGGTAGCTCAGAGAAAGCTTGTCGAAGAAAAGGAGTTTCGTCAGCGTACTCTTCTGGATAAGGATGCCATAAGCCAGGAAAGCTATGATCAGATTGTAACCGAGTTGCAGACAATCGATGCCGATATTAATCTTGTAAAAGCCAGAATACTGGAGACCGAACTTCATGCTCCGTTTGATGGAAGTATAGGTCTGAGATATCTCAGCGAAGGGAGCTATACCAATCCTTCAACCAAGATAGCAAGGCTTGTAAAAATAAGTCCCCTTAAAATTGAATTCTCCATACCTGAAAGATATGCTGATGAAGTAAGAATCGGATTCCCCGTATCATTCATGGTTGATGAAAAACTTTATCAGGCTACTGTTTATGCCGTTGATCCGAAGATTGACCTGGAAACCAGGACTATTGTTGTCAGGGCACTATATCCAAACAGAAATGAGGAGTTAAAACCTGGACGATTTGCACAGGTTACCTTACTTTTATCGGAGATACCTGAAGCAATTGCCATACCGACTGAAGCGCTTATACCTGAAATGGAGGGTGAGATGGTATATTTATACCGCAGCGGCAAGGCAACTTCGCGAAAAGTGACCACTGGCTTACGCACTGAATCACTCATCCAGATCACAGGCGGACTCAATTTCGGAGATACACTCATCACTACCGGGATATTGCAGCTGAGGGAAAATCTTCCTGTTGTCCTGGATACCCTGATTAAAAATTAACACCTGAAATACCTTACAAATGAGCCTTTCATCAGTAAGTATAAAAAGACCCGTGCTTGCATCGGTTTTCGCAATAGTCATCCTGTTGTTCGGATTTGTAGGTTATACTTTTCTTGGAGTCCGGGAGTATCCGAGTGTTGATCCCGCTATTATCTCGGTCAATACTTCATATCCGGGAGCAAATTCGGATGTTATTGAAACCCAGATAACTGAACCGCTCGAGCAATCTATTAACGGTATCCCCGGAGTTCGTTCCCTTACAAGCGTCAGCAGTCAGGGAATGAGCAGGATCACCGTTGAATTCGAGCTTTCAGTCGATCTGGAAACAGCAGCCAACGATGTAAGGGATAAGGTTTCCCAGGCTATGAGAAGGTTACCGCGCGATTGTGATCCACCAACAGTCGAAAAAGCTGATGCCGACGCAAATCCTATCCTTTTCCTTACAGTAGAGAGCAATAAAAGATCCTTACTTCAGCTTTCGGAAATTGCCGATCTGACCCTGAAGGAACAGCTTCAGACTATTTCCGGGGTAAGTGCCGTAAACATATTCGGAGAGAAAAGATATTCAATGAGGCTCTGGATGGATCCGGTCAAACTTGCCGGCTACGGCCTCACTCCCATGGATGTCAGGAACGCTATAAACAGGGAAAATGTCGAATTACCTTCAGGCTCCATCGAGGGAACCAATACACAGCTGACTATCAGAACTATGGGGTTAATGACTACCCCAACTGAGTTTAACGAGTTAATAATTAAGCAATCTGGCGAGCTGATAGTCAGGTTCAAGGATGTCGGACGCGCCGAGCTTGGACCTGAAGATATCCGTGGCATCCTGAAGAGAGACGGTATCCCGATGGTTCAGATTGCAATGATACCTCAGCCCGGTTCAAATCATATTGATATTGTCGATGAAGTTTACAGAAGGCTTGATTATATCCGAAAAGATCTTCCCGAGGATGTTAAGGTAAATGTAAACTACGATAATACGGAGTATATTCGTTCTTCAATCAGGGAAGTTGAACAAACAATTTATATTGCTTTCGCTCTGGTTGTTGTAATTATTTATTTCTTCCTCAGAAGTTGGAGAGCGACTCTTATTCCCATACTGGTAATCCCCATTTCTCTTGTGGGTGCATTCTTTATAATGTATATAGCAGGATTCACAATAAATGTTCTCACCCTTCTGGCAATTGTACTTGCCATCGGGATAGTTGTTGACGATGCAATTGTGGTAATGGAGAATATATATGTAAAGGTTGAATCGGGATTAAATCCTATTGAAGCAGGATTAAAAGGATCAAAGGAGATCTATTTTGCGATAATCTCGACTACCATAACACTTATTTCGGTATTTTTCCCGATCGTTTTTCTCCAGGGAATAACCGGAAGGCTGTTCAGGGAGTTTGGGATAGTTCTTGCCGGAGCTGTGGCTATTTCGGCATTTCTCGCACTATCGCTTACTCCGATGGTCTCTTCAAGATTGTTAAAACGAGAAGAAAAGCACAGCTGGTTTTACCGGAAAACTGAAAAATTCTTCGAAGGTCTTAATACCTGGTACAGAAATGCACTGGGCGCTTTCTTAAAACACCGCGTTTATGCTCTGGTTATACTGGTTGGCGCTCTCGGATTAATTTTCCTCCTGTGGAGCAGTATTCCTGCTGAGATGGCTCCTCTTGAGGACAGGTCGCAGGTTACGATTAACATGTCGGCTACTGAAGGCGCTACTTATGAATTTCTTCTGGCCTACGCGGATGATATAGCAGCTCTTGTTGAAGAGAAGGTTCCTGAAAGGATCAACTATACTACCAATGTAAGGGGCGGAAGTTTTGCCAACATAAAGCTTATGCTACGTAAACCGGATGAAAGAGAGCGGTCTCAACAGGAAATTGCCGATGATCTGTCGGCTGACCTGAGAAAAAAGACAAAAGCCCGTTCTTTTGTTATGCAGCAGTCGACTTTTGGAAGCAGACGTTCAGGGCAGCCGGTCCAGTATGTTCTTCAGGCTACATCGATAGAAAAACTACGCGAGATACTTCCTGAATTTATGGCAAAGGTTATGGAGAGTGAAGTTCTCCAGATGGCTGACGTGAACCTTAAATTTACAAAACCGGAACTGAGAATACATATTAACCGTGAAAAAGCCATATCCCACGGAGTATCAACGCAAAATATCGGACAGACACTTCAGCTTGCACTCAGCGGGCAACGTTTCGGTTATTTCTTCATGAATGGCAAACAGTACCAGATTCTGGGAGAACTGGCAAGACAGGACAGGAACAAGCCTCTTGATCTTAAATCGCTGTATGTAAGGACAGACAGGGGGGAAATGATACAATTTGATAACCTTGTCACACTCACAGAAGAAACTGCACCACCACAACTCTATCGCTACAACAGGTTTGTTGCCGCGACGGTATCGGCGGGGCTGGCCAAGGGCAAGACCATCAGTGAAGGCCTTGCAGAAATGGACAGGATTGCGGACGAAGTTCTTGATGAATCATTCCGGACAGCCCTGGCAGGCGATTCAAAAGATTTCAGGGAGAGTTCTTCAAGCCTGATGTTTGCATTTATGCTTGCACTGGTACTTATATTCCTCGTTCTCGCAGCACAGTTTGAAAGTTTCAAGGATCCGCTTATTGTTATGGGAACTGTTCCTCTGGCACTTACAGGAGCTTTGGTTTTCATGTGGTATTTCGATATAACCATGAATATCTTCAGCCAGATCGGGATAATAATGCTTATCGGTCTTGTCTCAAAGAATGGAATTCTTATTGTTGAATTTGCCAACCAGAGGAAAAACGCAGGAATGGCAAAAATGGAAGCAATAAAATTTGCCGCTGCCTCCCGCTTCAGGCCAATCCTAATGACAAGCCTTGCAACCATATTAGGTATTTCCCCTCTTGCTCTCGGTCTTGGCGAAGGGGCACAAAGCCGTGTATCGATGGGGATCGCCGTGGTCGGAGGTATGTTTTTTGCAACTTTCCTGACCCTCTTCGTGGTTCCTGCCATTTACTCATATATTTCAAGTGAAACAAAAAAGAGCGCTGATGAAAATAAAGTTATCGCTTAGTCTTATTTTCCTGATATTTGCAGGATCCGTCAATGCACAAAAGATCCATGACCTCAACGATTGCATAAGAACAGGACTGGAAAGAAATTATTCCCTTCTGATAACCAGGAATGCTGAGACCGTGGCAAAGAACAATTTCACACCCGGCAATGCAGGATTCTTACCAACAGTCTCATTAAGCAGCCGGCACAGTGGTACATATAACGATATTAATCAGAAGCTTACTGATGGCACAACAGACAGATCCTCAAATGTATTTAATACCACTTCATCAGCAGGAGTAAACGTCGGAATGACTATTTTTGAAGGTTTCAATGTCCTCACCACATATAAAAAGCTCGGAGAACTGAAAAATATTGGAGAGCTAAATACACAGCTCCAGATCGAGAATCTGGTTGCTGATATCGTCTCAGGGTACTATAATTATATTCAGCAGGTACAACTCTTTAAGAACCTTGAATATGCCGTTACACTTTCAAAGGAACGACTGAGGATCGATGAAGACAGGTATTTGCTTGGATCAAGTTCCAAGCTTCAGGTCCTGCAATCGAGAGTATATCTGAACTCAGACAGTTCCAGGCTTTCGCGTCAGGGTGAAGTTGTTCGGGCAGCCCAGATCAGACTTAATGAGATGATGGCTGTTGATGATCTGGGTGAATTATTCACTTCCAGGGATACTTCAGTCAGCATTAATCCCGATCTGATTTATACAAGGCTTTTAGAGGAAACACTTGCCAGGAACACAAGCCTCCGGATTGCTGCCGGGAACAAGGTGATATCGGAGTATGATTACAAGCTAATTGCATCACGGTCATACCCATATCTCAACCTTTCATCAGGATATTCCTATAATTTCAACACATATTCGTCAAGCTCCGTCAGGAACCAGGGAACCAGTGGATTAAATTACGGCCTTACCCTTGGGATGAACATATTCGATGGATTCAACCAGGTAAGAAACCTTCGAAACTCTTCTATTGACATCAATAACAAAGAGCTGCGATACAGAGAGATAGAACAGGGGGTAAAAGCCGATATTCTGACCATTTACAGCGCTTACAGTAATTATCTCAGACTGGTGACTCTCGAGGAACAAAACCTCGAAACAGCTTCCGAGAACCTTTATATAGCCATGGAAAGATACAGGCTTGGAAATCTCTCCGGGATTGACCTGAGAGAAGTCCAGAAAAGCCTCCTGGATGCCAGGGAGAGCCTCCTTTCAGTTCAATATCAGACAAAACTTGCCGAAATTTCCTTACTCCTTATCTCAGGCAGAATAATGGAGTACTATCAGTAGTCTGTAATCTGATTGTTATATATTTGTGATTATTTTTAACTTATGCAGAGTAGAACTGAACTTATTACAAACAGGGACGGAAGTATTTTTCATCTTAATCTTCTTCCCGGAGATATAAGCGACAAGATAATCATTGTAGGAGACCCGGGAAGAGTTGATATGTTATCCTCCCTCCTGCATGACATCCGGGTCAGAAAGGAGAACAGAGAGTTTAAGTCAGTCACCGGCTCATTTGAAAATAATGAGGTAACGATTATTTCTTCGGGTATCGGGACTGACAATATCGACATCCTTATAAATGAGCTGGATGCTCTTGCAAACATTGATCTGAAGACAGGGATAAAAAAAGAAGATCCCGTTTCACTCACTTTGATCAGGATAGGCACATCAGGAGGATTACGAAGTGATGTACCGGCGGGATCATTTGTTCTGACTGATACGGCTGTTGGTTTTGACGGGCTTCTTCACTTCTATTCCGAATATGACTGGATACTTGATACCTTGCTTTCTAGTCTTCTTGCAGATTATCTTGAATGGCCGGATACTCTTGCATTTCCTTATGCAGTAAGGGCAAATGAACAGCTTGCCGGATTATTCAATACCGGTAAGTATATAAAAGGTATAACAATATCAGCTCCGGGATTCTATGGTCCGCAGAGCAGGAAGCTGAGGCTTGATCCGTTTGACAATGAAATAAATAAAAAATTGTCTGAATTTACATACAAGGGTAAAACCATATGTAATTATGAAATGGAAAGTTCGGCAATCTATGGATTGTCAGCTCTTCTTGGTCATAAAGCCCTTACTATTTGTGCGGTAATTGGCAACAGGGTAAGCGGGGAATTCATTACCGATTATAAGCCACTTATCAAAGATCTTGCTCTGAGCATATTGCAGGTGATATGA
>JAKQPD010000087.1 GCA_029564935.1 Bacteroidota bacterium | reverse complement strand
ACTCTGTGGAACTCTCCCGCTTAAAGCGGGACAAGTTGTGTAAGTTTTTAAAAGTTCATTTATTTCTTTTCAGACTTTATTTCAAGTACATTAAAACAGAATATATTTATTAAATTCGTCACCCGATTATAAGGTTATGATCCTCAAATTAAACCGTATATATATGAACAAGTTAAGTTTAACGAATTTTTTAATGGTAATTTTTGCCCTTATGGTAGTTCCATCATGTAACAAAGTGCCTGAAGACAAACTCAGTATCAATTTTGAGAAGTATGTTATGCCTAACGGCCTGCAGGTCATCCTGCATACTGATCATTCCGATCCGATGATGTCTTATGCGATAATGTACCATGTCGGATCGGGCAGGGAAAGGCCCGGCAAAACAGGATTTGCCCATCTCTTTGAACATCTTTTATTTACCGGTTCTGAGAATGTCCCTTCGGGTGAATTTGATATGATCCTTGAAGCTGCAGGAGGATCAAACAACGGCTTTACATCGAGGGATGCAACAACATATTTTGAAGAGTTCCCGAAAAATGCCCTTGAAAAGGTCTTATGGCTGGAGTCGGACAGGATGGGTTTCTTCATCAATTCAATTACACAGAGATCACTTGCAATACAGCAGAATGTGGTTCAGAACGAAAAAAGACAGGGTGTCGACAATCAGCCTTACGGATTTACAAGCTATGTTATAAACAAGAACCTGTATCCTGAAGGCCATCCCTACAACTGGGATGTAATCGGAGAGATGGAGGACCTTAAAAATGCATCGCTCGACGATGTAAAGACATTCTACGGAAATTTTTACGGGCCGAACAATGCCACGCTGATCCTTTCGGGTGATTTTGAACCTGAATCAGCTAAAAAGTTGATCGGGAAATATTTCGGAGAAATAAAATCACATGGAGAGGTACAGGACCGGACTGCAATGGTCCCGGTTCTTGATAAGACTGTAAAGCTTTTTCATGAAGATAATTTTGCAAATGTACCGGAAATAAATATGGTATGGCCGGTACCCCAGGCCTATCATAAAGATACCTATGCGCTTGATTATCTGGCAAGGATACTCGCAAGCGGCAAGAAAGCTCCTTTGTACAAGGTTCTGGTAAAAGAAAAACAGCTTACCTCAACAATCTCGGCTTTCAACAATTCGGAGGAGCTCGCAGGTGAGTTTACCATAAGCATCAGAGCAAATGAAGGCAAATCCCTGAAAGAGGTTGAGAATGCTGTGTTCGAAGCATTTGACCGCTTTGAGAAAGAGGGTATAAAAGACAGGGATGTCGAGAGAATAAAAGCAACACTCGAAAAAAGATTTTACGAAAACCTCGGAAGTATTCTTAATAAGTCGATAAACCTCGGTTTTTATAACACCTTTCTGAATGATCCGGGCTTTATCGAAAAAGATATTGAAAACATAAAGGCAGTCACACGGGAAGATATTCTGAAGGTTTATGATGAGTATATAAAAGGGAGGAATCATATTGTTACAAGCTTCGTTCCAAAGGGAAAAACTGACCTTATAGCAGAAAATTCTGTTCCGGCCGGGGTTAAAGAAGAAGATATTTCGGAAGCAACCCAGGTAGAAATTGCCGCAACTGAAGATGAAGAAATAGTAAAAACCCCTTCTCCCATAGACAGGACAATTGAACCGCCTGCAGGTCCCGAACCTCAGGTAAACACGCCGGATGTCTGGAAAACAACCCTTAAAAACGGCATAAAAGTATTTGGGATCACAAACAGTGAACTTCCCCTGATCACAATGAGTCTCACAATAGACGGAGGTATACTTCAGGATGATATAAGTATGCCGGGGGTTGCTTCGATGGTTGCAGCGGTAATGCCCCAGGGAACACGTAACAAAACTCCCGAGGAGCTGGAGGAAGAAACAGAACTCCTTGGATCAGCAATAAACCTGAGTGCCGGCAGAGAGGAATTGTACTTCAATGTAAGCGCCCTCTCGAGAAACTTTAAGAAAACAATTGATCTTCTGAAGGAGATTATCCTGGAACCGCGGTGGGATTCAACCGAATTCGTGCTTGCCAGGACAAGGACAAGAAACAGGATCATTCAGTCTGAAGCTGATCCTTCAAGAGTAGCAGGTCTGGCATTCAATAAACTGATTTATGGTGACAGTCATATCTTCGGTTACAATTCAATGGGAACTAAAGAATCAATTGAAAAAATGACAATTGAGGATCTTATTAAATGGTATGATAATAATATTTCACCCTCAGTGTCCAGGATCCATATTGCAGGAAATATAACCCTGGAACAGGCTGTTGATGCTCTTAAGTCACTTGAAGAAGGATGGGCTCCCAAAGAAGTAATTCTGAAGAGTTATCCTGCCCCGGCGGCCCCTGAAAAATCACAGGTATATTTCAGGGATATACCCGGATCCCAGCAATCGGTAATTTACATCGGCTATCCAGCTATCTCAAGGGATAATCCGGATTATGTCAGAACCGAATTTATCAATTACAGGCTTGGAGGCGCCTTCACAAGTATTCTCAACCAGATACTGCGCGAACAAAAAGGTTTCACCTATGGAGCCAGAAGCATGTTCCAGGGATTAAAATCAGTTGCTCCATTCCTTGCCACTGCAAGTGTCAGATCCGATGCAACACTTGAATCCGTAACGATATTTAAAAATGAGATGGAAAAATACCGTGAGGGTATCCCTGAAGAAGACGTACAGTTCATAAGAAATGCCATGATCAGGTCGAATGCTTTACGATTCGAGACAAATCAGGCGCTGGCGGATATGCTTTCCACTATGAGCAAATACTCATTAAGCGACGATTATATCAGGAAAGAGGAGGAGATCATCAGGAATATAACTCCCGAAGAACATAAAGCTATTGTTCAGAAATATATCATTCCAGACAAAATGTATTACCTGGTTGTCGGAGATGCTGAAACACAAATGAAGCCTCTTGAATCGGTTGGGTTCGGGAAGCCTGTGCTTATAGGAAACTAAGCGGTATAGCAGCAGCAGGTTCCATGATCATTCCACCATTATTTCACTCGTGCAAGGGACCATCATTAAGCAATGATGCTCTTGGTTATCTCGATCATTTTGAGGT
>JAKQPD010000081.1 GCA_029564935.1 Bacteroidota bacterium | reverse complement strand
AAGCTGGGATGTTCATCTTCAAACCTCTGAATTATGGCTTTCATAAGTGTGACCCGCAGGAACTCGGATTTGTTTTTTATCCGGTAACGGCTGCAATAAATTCCGAGAGCTCTCATCTCCCTGCTGTTCAGCATTACAGACAGCTTGCTTGTACGACGTAAATCCTTTTCCTTATATGCCAGATGCTTCATTAATGGAGATGAACTGTTTCCATCGCTAAAATTAGGGAATAGAGGGATCGCTATCTCTCAGAGAAAGGAGAGTTTTTGAACAAAAAAAAGAAAGCCGGGAGCTAATCTCCTGGCTTTCTTATTATTAATCTATTGACAACTTTATTGTATTTACGGTCTTCTACCCCCTTCAGTGAGAGAATTACAAACTATTAACCCGCTGTACCGTTGTACCGTTGTGCCGTTGAGCCGTTGAGCCTCTGCGCCCTTCCTCATGCCTTATTAGCACTTCCCAGCACATTCACAACCTTATGCTTGTACAGCTCCTTCAGCTTGTCACGGGCAGGACCAAGATAGTTACGCGGATCAAATTCACCCGGCTTCTCAACAAATACTTTACGTATTGCAGCTGTCATTGCCAGACGGCCGTCGCTGTCGATATTTATCTTGCAGACAGCTGATGAGGCTGCTCTGCGAAGCTGATCTTCCGAAACACCGGCAGTGTTCTCCATCTTACCGCCATATTTGTTTATCTCATCCACAATATCCTGTGGCACGGAAGAAGCTCCGTGAAGTACAATTGGGAATCCGGGAATACGTTTTTCACATTCCTCAAGGATGTCAAAACGGAGCGGCGGTGGCAGTTCTCCCGGTTTGACCTTGAATTTAAAAGCTCCGTGAGAGGTTCCAATTGAAATCGCAAGTGAATCAACACCGGTTTTCTTTACGAAATCTTCAACTTCCTCTGGCCGTGTATAAGATGAATGTTCAGCAGATACCTCATCTTCTATCCCGGCAAGTACACCAAGCTCTCCCTCAACAGTTACATCATACTGATGAGCATACTCAACAACCTGCCTGGTCACTTTTATATTTTCCTCATAGGTGAAATGTGAGCCGTCGATCATTACTGATGAAAATCCTGTCTCGATACATGATTTACAGGTCTCGAAGGTGTCTCCATGGTCAAGATGAAGTACGATCGGAATTTCACAACCGAGCTCTTTGGCATAAGCCACTGCACCTTTGGCAAGGAACTGGAGCAAAGTCTGGTTTGCATATTTACGTGCGCCTTTTGAAACCTGCAGAATAACCGGAGATTTCGTCTCCACACAGGCACTGATAATAGCCTGTAACTGTTCGAGATTATTGAAATTAAAAGCAGGAATTGCATATCCGCCTTTTACTGCATTTTTGAATAACTCTCTCGAATTAACTAATCCTAATTCTTTATAGTGTAACATATTATTAAGTATTTTAAAATTGGCCGCACAAGATAGTCATTTTAACTTCAGGTTCAAAAAATATTTAAAAGCAAATCATCCTTAAGATGAAATCAGATATAATATTTATCTTCGTAGTCCAATTTTTAAGCCATGTCTGGCATCAGACGTGAACTTATGCAGCAACGTGGATTAAATTCCGTATTTACTAAATGGGCATTCATTGCGGACATAAAACCGGTAAGTAAGATGAAAAAAATTTTGATTTTCATGTTTATTTGTTTTTCTGCTTCCTCAGGATTTATCT
This sequence comes from Bacteroidota bacterium, assembly GCA_029564935.1. GTDB lineage: Bacteria > Bacteroidota > Bacteroidia > Bacteroidales > VadinHA17 > LD21. The sequence continues at coordinate 3,969 of JAKQPD010000081.1, read as the reverse complement.
TTTCGCAGGAAAAGGTCTGGTCCCTGGAAGAGTGTATAAAATATGCCATTGACAATAATATACAGATAAAGCAGCAGGTCCTTCAGACCCGTTTCCAGGAAAATACACTTGAACAGTCAAAGCTGAATCTGCTCCCTACTCTTAACGGCCAGGCTTCCCATAATTATTCATTCGGAAGGGCGCTTGATGAAACAACTTATGAATTCACCGATAACCAGAATATCCAGTCGAATAATTTTTATGCAGGAGGAAGCATGAACCTCTTCTCCGGCCTTCAGAATTATAATACGATACAGAAAAACAAATACCAGCTTCTGGCAAGTGAACTTGATCTTCAGAGTATTAAGGATAATATTTCTCTGAGCATTGCTCTCGCCTATCTCCAGATCCTGCTTAACACCGAACTTGTTACAACCACTGATAATCAGCTGCAGATAACGAAGCAACAGATTGTCAAGACAAAAAAGATGTTTGATGCAGGAAGCGTTGCTAAGGGAAATCTGCTTCAGATTGAGGCACAGGCTGCAGGTGAGGAACTTCAGCTAATCAATCTCCGTAACCAGCTTGAAATCTCCTACCTCACGCTTACCCAGATGCTTGAGCTCCATTCACCAGAAGGATTTAAAATCGTTACTCCGGATATTTCAATAGATACCGGCATGGTCATAACGGGGAAGGTTGATGATATCTTTAACCAGGCACAGTCATTACGACCGGAGATAAGAAGCGCTGAACTGAAACTTACGGCAAGTGAATTTGATCTCAAAATTGCCAACGGGGCAAGAAGTCCGAGATTATCACTCAATCATTCATTCAATACAAGGTTTTCAGATATTGCAATTAAACCAAGCAATCCCACTGAAAAATACAGTTTCTCCGAACAGCTTAACGATAATATAAATTACGGGATAGGATTCTCACTTAATATTCCAATCCTCAATGGCTGGCAGATAAACAAGAATATTTCAAATTCAAAGCTGAATATAGAAAGCAGCCGCTATACCCTTGAAGCAGAAAAGAAACAACTTTATAAAACTATCCAGCAGTCATATGCCGACGCTGTTGCTGCACTTAAAAAGTATAATGCAAGCACGAAGGCAGTTGTCTCGATGGAAGAATCATTCAGGTATACAGAACAAAAATTCAATGTGGGAATGGTAACTCCTGTTGACTATAATGCTGCAAAAACACAGTTGCTTACTGCGCAGTCGGATATGTCGCAGGCCAAATATGAATTTATTTTCAAGACCAAGGTACTCGACTTTTATAAAGGTTTACCACTCAATCTCAATCAGTCAGCTAATTCCTCAACAATATCAAAATGAAGAATAATAAGATTTTAAGGATACTCATAATTGTAGTAATTGTACTTCTGATCTTTGCAGTAATCGGAAAGAAAGCCGGATGGTTCGGTAAAGCTGTGACCGTAAAGGTTGCTGTCGAAAATGCAGAAAAGCGGATGATAACTGAAACAATTACAGCCAACGGTAAGATACAGCCTGAAAAGGAAGTAAAAATAACTCCTGATGTTTCCGGGGAGATAGTCGAACTTACCGTGAGAGAAGGTGATGCGGTCACAAAAGGACAACTTCTCCTGAGGATAAAGCCTGACATTTACATATCACAGCGTGATCGTTCAATTGCTGCTATCAGTTCTGCCAGGGCCAGACTGGCGCAGGCACAGGCGCAGTTTACCCAGAGTGAACTTTCATTTAAGCGGACAAAACAGCTTTATGAGGAACAGACCATCTCCAGATCGGAATATGAACAGGCTGAGGCTTCATATAATGTTGCAAAAGCGGAAGTTGATGCAGCAAGATTCTCGGTAGTCAGTTCAGAAGCTTCTCTCAAGGAAGCAAATGAAAACCTTGTGAAGACATCAATTTATGCTCCGATGACCGGAACCGTTTCAATGCTTCTTGTTGAGCTGGGTGAGAGGGTTGCCGGAACCAACCTGATGGCAGGTACTGAAATCCTCCGGATCGCTGACCTTTCAAGAATGGAAGCCCAGGTGGAAGTCAATGAAAATGATATTGTCAGGGTCAGCCTGGGTGATACAGCCCTTATCGAAGTTGATGCCTACCTCGATGAGAAATTCAAAGGAATTGTCACTGAAATAGCTAATTCTGCAAAGACGACAGGCGTCTCTGCAGACCAGGTAACAAATTTCGATGTTAAGATTTTTATTCTTCCCGAATCATATCAGAAAATGGCTGTCCAGGGGATTAATCCTTTCAGGCCCGGGATGTCGGCCACTGTAGATATAGAGACCGAAACAAGAGATAACATATTAACCGTACCTATTCAGGCTGTGACAACCAGGATGGATACATCGGAGGTAAACATTAAGGCAGCTAAAGAAGATATAAGAACACTGCTATTTATTACGGACGGGGAATATGCACTGGCCAGAGATGTAAAAACCGGCATCCAGGACAATAATTATATTGAAATAATCTCGGGTATAAGTGACAGTGCCAGGGTGATATCAGCTCCTTTCAGTGCAATAAGCAAGAAGCTCTCCGACAGTTCCCTGGTGGAGATAGTCAAAAAAGAGGATCTTTTCAATGAGAAATAAGATCCTGATTTCTCTTTCTTTGTGATGATTTTATGTATTGAAACCGCCACCGGTGTTTGTTCCGTTGCATTATGTGACGGAAAAAGTGTGATCGCCCTGAAAGAGAGCGATGAAGGCCGTTCACATGCGGCTGTCCTTACAGTATTCATTCGTGATATCCTCCAGGAGGCCGGAATCAAAGCCTCCAGTCTCGATGCAATTGCCGTCAGCAAAGGGCCGGGGTCCTATACCGGGCTCAGAATAGGTGTTTCAGCAGCCAAAGGCATTGCATATGCAGCCTCTGTTTCTCTGATCGGGATTAACACAACGTATTCAATGTTCAATGGATTTCTGGATGAAGCCGGGAAGAAATATAATTTCACAAAGGATGACCTGTTCTGCCCCGTCCTGGATGCAAGAAGAATGGAGGTCTATTCCGCTGTATATAATGCCGAAGGAAAGATCGTAAGAGAGTTGAAAGCTGAAATAATGAATAATGATTCATTCAGCCAATACCCTGATGAGTTAAGATTGTTCCTCTTCGGCGATGGTGCGGAGAAATGTAAAAATGTTGTAAAAAGGAAAAATTTGGTAATTGAAACCGGCTACAGGATCTCAGCATCGTCAATGTGCAGACCCGCGTCAGAAGCATTTAGTGAACAACATTTTGAAGATGTGGCATATTTTGAGCCATTTTATCTGAAAGATTTTTTAACTTCGAAGCCTGTAAAAAACATCCTGGGGAAATAATTTGGTCTGGAAATTGTCATTGTTTGTAAAAAGTCTGATGAAGAAATTGTTCCTGTTAACAGCCTTCCCTGTATTGTTTCTTTTGCCGGGAAAAGGTCAGCACCGCGCATATGTACCGGGGGAAAGAATTGAATATACAATACATTATGGACTGATAACAGGAGGTGAAGCCATCCTCGAACTGTACACTGATACTCTGGCCGGGCAAAAAACCCTTCATACGAGATTAACCGGCCGGACACTCGGGATTGTTGATGCTCTTTTTAAAGTTCTGGATATTTATGAAAGCCACATGGATCCAGTCTCTGAACTTCCCGTCAGATCTATCAGAAATATAAGCGAAGGAAATTATAAAAGGTACAATGTTGTGGATTTCGACCATACAACACGGACAGACTCTGCAATAATTACCAGCGATCTTACCGGCATTCACGTCACCCAGCCCGGAATACATGATATCCTTTCATGCTTCTACTGGTTCAGAAATCATATCCTGCCAGGCATAGATACAATTAAAAAAAGTGAAATGATAACCATAATGACATGGTTCACCGATGAACTTTACCCTATCCAGATGAGATATATCGGTTCGGAGGAGGTTAAAACCCGGGCGGGAAAGATTAAATGCTACAAATTCAATCCCGTTACGGAAAAAGGCAGAT
>JAKQPD010000034.1 GCA_029564935.1 Bacteroidota bacterium | reverse complement strand
AGCCATCAGTATGGCGCATGCCTTTTCCTCAAACTTTGATAATTCTTCATCAGCATCAAGAGTTCCGTCAATAAGATAAAGAAACATTGTCTGGTCATTTGAAGTTTCGTTATATGTCCAGATACTATCCGGTTTCAGATTAATATCCAGATACTGAACTTTCACATATTCTCCTTTTACGGCTCCGGTATTGTTTTTATACATGCCCGACAGGACTCTGACTGTTGCATTTTCTTTTTCGACAACCCGAGCATTTTCTTTCAGACATTTTCGGGCATGTTAAACGGTTTTCTTCCGCCGCCGGGTCTGGAGAGATATGAATCTGCTTCGGAGTCGTTGATAAACTTCTCGGTTTTTCCGTCAAATACAAGTTTCCTTCCCGTACGGTATGCGATATTCCCCAGGTGCATCATGGCTGTTGAAAGATAACCTTCTTCGATCTCAGCGATCAGATCTTTATTATTCCTGGTTTTTACACAGTCGACAAAATTCTGGAAATGGAAGTCAATCCCTGCTTTGGTGATTTCATCATATCTGGGATCCGGTTCAAGATCTGCCTGTGTTACAGTTATTGAAGGTTTATTTGACCTGTCCTGCCGGGCTCCGGTGCTGAATGCCGCTGTGCCTGTCTGACCGGCGACTGCTGCTGCTTCATTGCCTGACTGGAATACCTGGAATGTATTGCCAACAGTACAGGCATAACCTTTGGTGCCAAGCCAGAGAATACCCCAGGGATCATCCGGTGTAGGAAGGCTTCTTACTTCAAGTTCCAGGATTGCTCCGTTAGCATATTCGAAAGTCGCAACCTGCAGGTTGGGAACATCCTGGTCCGATTCATTTGCATAAGCATAGAAACCACCGCAGCATGCTATTTTCGACGGATGTTCATTCAGGTTCATTGATAATCTTATAAAGTCCATGTAATGGGTTCCGTTATTTCCGAATTCGCTTGTGCTTGTATCCCAGTACCAGTGCCAGTTATAAAGGAAATGATTTTCATTGAAAGGCATCATCGGGGCCGGACCTCTGTAAAGATCCCAGTCAACGCCCTTAGGTACCGGACCATCAGGTTTTCTGCCTATGCTTGGACGTGAGCGGTAAACAGTACCCCTGCCCATATAGATATCTCCGATGACTCCCTCACGAAGCAGCTGAACAGCTTTTTTATTGACCCTGTTTGCCCTTCTCTGCGTGCCGGCCTGTACTATCCTGTTGTACTTCCTGGCTGCCTGTACCATTTTCCTGCCTTCATCAATATTATATGAAACTGGTTTTTCGACATATACATCCCTTCCAGTCTGGCAGGCGTTTACAGTCATTATTGCATGCCAGTAATCGGGTGTTGCTATGGATATTATGTCCAGATCCTTGTTCTCAAGCATTTTACGGTAATCGGTATATAAAGCCGGTTTTGCACCGCCCAGCTTTTCAATATCAGCAACCGCTTTGGGTAACAGATATTCCACACAGTCGCAAATTGCTGTTACTCTTGTGTCCTTTATTTTGGTGAAGTTAGCCGTATGTCCTCCGCCTCCGTAAAATCCTCCGCGGTCGTTTATTCCTATAACTCCGACATTAAGAATATCACTCGGGTTGATCCGGGCATAACCTTCTATAAATGCCGGTGCTCCAAGAGCTATTCCTGCTGAAGCCATTGCTGACTTCTTGATGAAAGTGCGTCTTTTCTCTGTTTTCATGATTGTGATGTTATAACTGTTTCAATTTACAAATTAACAATAATATCCTTCCGGTTTATAATATTGCTCTGCATGTAAAAATAATCAATCTGTACAACTGATTGAACTACACCCTGTTTTTTTTAACTTAGCAGGATAAAAGTATTATGGGGTAATAATTTGATGAAAATATATCTTGATTATAATGCTACCACACCGGTTGACAGAGATGTGGTTCAGGCGATGCAGCCATACCTTGAAAAGTATTTTGGTAATCCATCAAGTTCTCACAGCTTTGGTACTGATGCAAAGGTTGCCGTTGAAAATGCACGAAAACAGGTTGCAGATCTTATAAACTGCCGGCCTGATGAGATCATTTTTACAAGCGGAGGGACCGAATCAAATAATCTTGCAATTAAGGGATTTGTTTATGCAAATGAGCACAGGGGGAAGCACATCATAACATCTGCCATCGAGCATCCGTCAGTTCTGGAAGTATGCAGGTATCTGGAGAGTAAAGGTTTCCTGGTAAGCTGCCTTCCGGTTGATGGGTCCGGGAGAATAAATCCCGGGGATGTGGAAGCGGCAGTCACTCCAGGGACGATACTGATTTCAGTTATGCATGCAAATAATGAGATCGGAACTATTCAGCCCGTTTCCGAAATAGCTGAAATTGCACACAGGCATAATATTGCTTTTCACACCGATGCAGCTCAGTCTGCAGGAAAATATCCGGTAGATGTCAGGAAAATGGAGGTTGATCTTTTAACGATAGCCGGTCATAAGCTTTATGCACCGAAAGGAGTGGGAGCTCTTTATATAAGGGATGGGATTATTCTCGAGAAACTTATTCATGGAGCTGATCATGAACAGAATAAGCGGGCCGGGACTGAAAATGTGCCTGAAATTACCGGACTGGGCAAAGCATGTGAGATAGCACGGCAGGATCTGGACAAAAACATCAGCCACATGCAAAAAATGAGAGATTTGCTCCGGGATTCCCTGATGCAGAAAATAGAGGAGATAAAGTTTAATGGCCATCCTCAGATGTGTCTTCCTAATACCCTTAGTGTCAGCTTTCACAGGATAGAAGCCAACATACTTCTGAACGAAATGGAATCAAAGGGTATTGCTGCTTCAGCTGGTGCAGCATGCCACACGGATTCAGTAGATATTTCTCCGGTACTGACAGCTATCGGACTGGATCCTGATTATGCAATGGGTACTATCAGGTTTTCTGTGGGAAGGTATACTACCGAAGATGAGATTAGGCATGCTTCATCTGTAATAACGGACATTGTCAACAGGTTAAGGCTATCAGGATCCGGTAAGGTCCCTGAAACGAATACTGAAAGGGGGAAAATAAGGCTGACAAGCTATACACAGGGCCTCGGATGTGCTTGTAAGTTACGTCCACAGGAACTTGAAAAAATATTGAAGGAGATACCATCCGGCATGGATCCGGATGTGTTAATTGATACAAAGAATTCGGATGATGCAGCAGTATACAGGATCAATGATAAAACAGCTATTGTCCAGACTGTCGATTTTTTTACCCCTGTTGTTGATGACCCGTATGATTTTGGTTCAATAGCTGCGGCTAATGCACTCAGTGATATTTATGCCATGGGAGCGAAGCCCCTTTTTGCATTGAATATAGTCGGATTTCCGTCAAGCCGGCTCCCAATGGAAGTTTTGAAGGATATCCTGAAAGGAGCTGCCGATAAAGCATCAGAGGCCGGTATATGTATTCTGGGAGGTCATACTGTTGATGATCCCGAGCCAAAGTACGGGATGGTAGTATGCGGAACCGTTCATCCTGATAAGATCTGGGCAAATTCAGGGGCACAGGAAAATGATGCAATAATTCTGACAAAACCTGTAGGCACCGGAATATTGACTACAGCTTTGAAAAGAGGTCTCCTCAGCAACAATGCAAAAATGGAACTTATATCAGTCATGTCGGAGCTGAACAGAAGGGCGGCAGAGGTTCTTGAAAAATATACAGTTCATGCTTGTACCGATATAACCGGATTTGGGCTTATAGGGCACCTGAGGGAGGTAACTGTCGCAAGTGGCGTTGATGTTGAACTGTTTGCCGGTAAGGTGCCGGTATTCGGAGAAACTGCAAATCTTGCGGCTGCAGGGATTGTTCCCGGGGGAACAAAAAATAACATGGATCACTTCTCCCGTCATGTCATCTGGGATAAGACCATATCTTCAATAACAAGGACAATACTCTGTGATGCCCAGACATCCGGGGGATTGTTGTTTACTGTTCCGACGAAGGAGAAGGATGGAATAATGGCTGATCTGAAAAAATCCGGAATAATTCATGCCTCACATATAGGTAACTGTCATGGAAGGGGAGCCGGCAAAATCTATGTGAAAAAATGATCCATTTATTTCAGATTGTAGCTCTGGTATAAAATCGGGCTTTTACTATATGTTTGGCTGCTGCACCTTATTTTGTATCCAGCATCGGATTGCCATATGCTATCTTCTGATCCAGTTCGAAATCATATAAGGTCAGGATTCTTAATCTGTAATATGATTCCCAGTAATTCTCGATGGCAGTTATATAGTCTCTTTTAGCGCTTTCACGTTCTGAAAGTGCTATATTCAGGTCTGTGATGCTTATTTCTCCGCTCTGGAATTTCTTCAGAGCTATCAGGTAACCGTTTTCAGCTACATGATCGGCTTCCCGTGCAGTACTGATCTGATCACGCAGCAGGCTGAACTGTTCAACCTGTACAACAACACCTCTTTCAAAATCCTTAATATCTTTTTCAACATCATAGACCACAAGTTCGCGTTGAGATTCAGCCAGTTTTACTGCTGAGGCTGAGCGACCCCAGTCAAGAATCGGGATACTCATCGACAAACTTATGGTTCTCTGCTTTTCAGGTTCTTTGAATATGCCTCCATATGTCCCGGCACTGTTCGATAAGCCATAACTGCCGACCAGTGTCCCGCTGAGCCCTGAATTTCTTTTGGCCCTGACAAGATCCCTGTCGGCTTCGATGAGCCTTCTCTTAAAATAGGGTGTCTCCTTCCGGTTTTCCCTTGCCTCGTTGAGTGCTTTTTCAGTGTTGATAGAGAACAGGATCATATCGAGGGGAATTGTCAGCTCGATTTTTTGATTCGGATCAAGATTTATATATGACTTTAATTCAAAATCGGCATTTTTAAGGTCCATTCTTGCTTTGTTCAGAGATTTCCGGGCATTGAAGACCGAAAGCTGTATACGTGCAAAGTCATTATCCGAGATCTTCCCCAGCTGCTTCCTTATCTCAGCAATTTTAAGATTGTTTTCGCTGTTTTTCAGATTATTTTCCGCCAGTGTATAATTTGTCTGGATCTGTAAATACCTGAAAAAGTAACTTGTTGCCTGCAGGGCGATCTGTTCGGTTGATTCAATGAATTGTTTCTGTGATTCCTCATATATCAGCGGTTCTGTTTTCTGCTGCCATTTCATATAATTGTATGCAAAAACAGGCTGATACAGTCCAATCTCAAAAGGACTGCCTGAATATTCAACCGAGGTTTTAATAAAATCCTGAATGCGGTAAAGGTCAGTTGCCGCGTAGATCTGTGTTCCCAATGTGGGTATTGACTGGCTGAGCGACAGCTGGGAAGAAGCTTTTATCTGTGATATTTTTCTGAATTCAATACTTCCATCAGGCTGGGTGACCGGTGTGGTAGTATGACTATAATTCGGCAGATCGCCTCTTAGAGTAAGCTGGGGTCTGAAGCTGGTCCTGAAATTCTTCCACCGCCAGTAGTAGTTAACATTAGTATTCTGGACATATTTTACAGAAGCGGATTGCCTGATTGCAAGATCAACAACATTTCTGAGGCTGAGAGATACTACAATGCTGTCATTGGAAAGCACCTGTGACAGGCTGACCGGCGACGTAAATAAAATAACAAGTATTAAATACTTTATCTTTCTTCTCATAACAGGCCGGTTTATAATTCCTCAAACTGTATTTCCTTTTTTCGCCGGGAGCGGGAAATATCAGATATTATAATATGGTCACCAGGAGATAATCCGTCAACTATTTCCACAAAATCCGTTCCTATCAGTCCGGTTGTTACTGATTTCCTGACAGCCCTGCCGGTCTTTATAACAAAAAGATCCTGGAGCCTGTTCCTGTTGAAAACCGGGCCGTATTCCACACGCAGGACACTGTCTTTTTGTTGTGTTACGATCTGAAGCTCCACTTCCATGTTTGGGATAAGATTCTGATAATGGCTGTAATCAAGAAATACATCAAATTCTATCTTCTTATCTTTCAAAACCGGAGTCACACTTCCGATTTTACCTTTCAGCCGGGTATCTTCAATAACTGCATATACCTCTCCTCCTGTCCTTACATAGTCGATGTAAGAGTTATCAACTGTGGCTTTGACCTTGAAGGTCGACAGGTCCGACATCTTTACAAGCAATTTGTCTTTGTCAACCTTTTCGCCAACGCTTGTATATATACCGAGAATTATACCATCCGAGGTTGCCCTGACCGTCAGTTTGTTAAGCAGATCCTGTCTGAGCTCAAGTTCTTTTTGCCTCATATCCATCTGCAGCTGAAGCCCCTTTTCATCTGCCTCAAGCTGTTTCAGGCGTATTGAATTTTTTTCAAGGGTCATTTTCAGGTCTTTTTCAGCCAGTATAAGCTCTTCCTTAGTTTGTTCATGAAGAGCAGGAGATATGCCTCCCACTTTAAGAAGTTGTTCCTGATCCTCAAGTTCTGTTTTAAGCGATGTGATCCTCAGGCTCTTTACTTCCACATTATAATCAAGGTCAACCCTGATGCTCCTGGAATTCAACCTGTTCTTCTGAAGATCATTTTCCATCACAACCAGTTGATCTTTCAGGTTGTCAATCTCCTGTATCAGCGATTTGGGATCAAGGGTAAGAATTGTACTTCCCTTCGATACACGTCTTCCCGGAGCCTGGACAATTGAGGATACAAGGCTTGATACCGGGCTTAATAACAATACTTCGTTTTCAGGATTTACTATCCCTGATGCCGGCACTGAGGTAAAAACAGGGCCATAATCAACTATTGAAGTAAGAAAGTCTGTCTGCTTTATTGGAGACGGCTTTAAATACATGGTTCCAAAAAATACCGCTGCCAATAAACAGATCAGGATCAATGTTATGGGCAAAATCCTTTTCCGGATCATTTTCTGTTTGATCTTCATTATAAATTAAAACTATTTATGGTTGTTCTATTAAACGGCAAAGATAACAAGTCATATCAAAAAAATTTATATAATATTGAAATTCCAAAAAGCATATATCATGACAGAACAAATAAAGCAGATTGCTTAAAGGATAAACAAGATCCTGGAAATAGCAGGTATCTCAGCAGAAACCCTTGCTGCCAGATCTGGGCCCGGACCTTATTATACATATCCGCCAGGTCATATACAGCTGTACCTGACCCGGACAGGGGGCAGATAGTGAAAGCAGCCATAATACTTTCCAAAAACTATAATCCCGGTGAAGAGCTGACAAAGGAGCTTCAGGAACATCAACTATAATAACTCCTGCCCTTCTTGCCACCCCTTGCCCCCAGGGGGGCGCTCAGATTCAAAAGTCCCCCTCGGGGGATTTAGGGGTGAGTTATATAGTAGTATATGAATTATTTAAGTTAGCAACCACCAGAGGGCTTCTTTTTTGACTTTGCAGTAACAGGTGGTTTTACTGCTTTTGGTGAAGGTGATGCTGCATCAGTTGAAACGACTCCTCCTCCGCCAAGTGCAGCTGCTGCACTTTTTCGGAAATCATATCTGGCAAACTCCTCATCAGGACTGGTTTGTGAAGGTGATGCAGGCGAGAGTATGTTCCCGAACCAGTAGTTGAGTCCTCCTTCAAGAACGAAATTATTTTCATATCCGAGCTGCCTGGTGATCATCCATGCCTGATTGGCATATACTGATCCGTTTGAATAGAAAACATTAGTATAGGCATCCTGATTCAGTATATCAGAAAATTCATCAGAAAGGAGATTGCTAAGAGGTACATTTATTGACCCTGGTAAGCTATATGTTTCGAATTCCTCAGGTGTTCTGACATCGATAAGTCTGAGAGAAGGATCTTTCCTTACAAGCATGTCAGCAACAATATCGGGAGAAATGAACTGTACACCAGACCCTGCTTCCTGAAGAAGTTCACCGGGCGTAAGCCGGGAGTGATTTACCTTATCCGCCGGCATGGCAGCAATTATTATCCCGAGAGGAATAATAATAAGTGCGAGTAGTTTTAATTGTTTCATTATGATTGATTTTTGATTAATATTCTTCCCTTGGGAATTTCTTTTCAGCCCATTCGGCAACAACAAACATGCCAAGAGCAACAAGAATCATAAAGAGTCCGAAAAGACCGTCAGAAAGACCCAGTTTGTCACTTATCTTAGGTTCTCCCAGGTATCTTGCCAGATAAAGCTTTTCCCACCAGCCGTATGTAAAGGCGAAACCATATACGCCGATGAAAAGTCCTCCGATAAATACCATTGCATCGATCTTTCCTATAGCTGCACCGCAGAAGCTTGTTCCCGGGCAGAATCCTCCCATAATAAACCCCGCACCCATTACTACCCCGCCCACTATTGCAGAGGTGAGGTATGTCGGATTGACATATACAAGGGTCAGGTCAATCCAGCCGAAAGCACTCATGAACAGTAGTCCAAGCATGGCTGTTATTGCTGCCGTAAAAAAGACTTTCAGTACAACGGCATCATAGCCATAGAAGATACCTGCCAGTTTCCGGCTCGATGAGAATCCGGAGCTCTCAAGTACCCATCCGAAAGCTATACCTATAAAGAATGCGAGTAAAAAATTCGTATTTTCTGATATTATTTCATTTGGTGCCAGTGGTCCCATACTTTCCTCCTTTCAATTTAGATCCAGTTCTTTCTGAAAAAATATGCCAGTGCATAGGCTGTTCCGAAGATTGCCATCATGGTTATGAATCCTCCCAGAGAAAGTACAGCCATACCACTCAGGGCTGAACCGCTTGTACAACCTCGTCCCAGCTGTGAGCCGAAGCCAAAAAGTATCCCTCCGGCCAGAGCGAAAATCAGTCTTCTCCGGGAACTGATCTTAGGCGAATGTTCAACTTTAAGCTTAAGTCTGCCCGCTACTGCCCCTGACAGAAAACCACCGACAATAACTCCAAACATCTCGAAGACAAGCCACGACTTCATTGGATTACCACTGTGCGATTCAGCATATTCGGCCATAAAAGGCATAGTACCGATGGCATCCTTATTTACAGTTCCGATTGTAGTCGCCACAACGCTTTTGATAGCGCCGCTGGCTCCCAATCCTCTTCCGGCGATAAAATTGGCAGAAAGCAGTACCAGTCCCAGAAGTACCCCGCCAAGGTAGGGATTAAGGTATTTTCTGCTCTTATCTTTACTTGTGTTAATGGTCATATAATTTATGTTTTATTAATTTCAGTAAAGCCAGCGACTGACCTGGCCGGCAAAAACAAATACAAAACGGAAGACGAAGCTACCCGTCAGAACAAGAATACCGGGTAATACTGCAGGAATATGTTTACCCCGCATCTCCATCAGATCGAGAACACCCGGTATGATTATACCGAGGATAACTACGAAAATCCAGAAAACCACTGTATAAGGTCCGCCCAGAAAGAGCTGTGCCGCTTCGATCTGTACCTGTGTACTGGCCAGGAATCCCATGAACATATGGACGATCAGGAAAAGTTCCGTGCCAAGTATTATCAGATCTATCTTTGTGAACAGCAATCTTTCCTTTTTATCTTTTGATAACAGTACAATTGCTGCAGCACCTGCTGAGAGCCCTGACGCAAGAAAAAGCGGACCGAGCACCGATGTGTTCCAGAGAGGTCTGGCATTGAAAGCAGAGAGTAATATGCCGGTATAGACGCCGGTAATTATTGCAAATATGAGCATCACCCAGGCAAGCTGTTTCTTATATCTGTTAAAGAAGCTCTCAAGATCCCTGAGCCATTTATATTTCCAGTCCCAGGCGGGGAAATACTCCCTGATGTGCAGAGCACACCAGATAAAAGCCGAAACAGTTATAACGAGCAATGTCCAGGCACCCCAGGACATTGGGGATTCAATTCTGATAGTAGTATAAAGCTGCCAGAAATATGCTTTATGGTTAAGGTCGATAAACAGACATATCAGGCCTATGACCAGTGCAAAAGGGGCTATAAAAGGTGCTTTCCGCACGGCAGTACGGTATTCCTCCTCTTTTCCCAACAGATGGTAGAGGGCGGCAAAAAACAGTACCCCGGCTGCCAGTCCGCCCAGGAAAAGATAAAGCGGGATGGGCCAGTGCCAGATATGCAGTTGCGGGTCGACCAACAAATTCTCCCTTCCGCTGATGATAAGTTCTTCTTTCATTTGTTTCTCAGATTAGGAAGTACAACTGGGGTAAGGTTCCGGCCTCAGGGATGAGGGTTTTATGTTTACGTTTTTTCAGCACCTGGCTTACATCACTGTTGGGATCATCGAGATCGCCGAAATACATGCATTTTGTCGGGCATACCGATACACATGAAGGTTTCATCCCCTGTTTCACGCGGTGAATACAGAAGGTACATTTATCCACATATCCTTTCGGATGAGGGAAACGTGCATCATAGGGGCAGGAGGCGATACAGGCTCCACAGCCGATACATTTGCCGGGTTTGACCAGGACAATTCCTCCTTCAGCAATATGACTTGCTCCGGTCGGGCAGCATCTTACACAGGGTGCATTTTCACAGTGATTGCACCGTTCTGATCTCAGCTCAACTTCCAGCTGCGGATAAGTTCCGTCGATCACCTCCACAACCCAGTCACGGCAGAATCCGATCGGTACATTGTTCTCAGTCTGGCAGGCAACAACACAATCGCTGCAACCAACGCATTTCTTCGTATCAACAGCCATTGCGTATCTCATGATCTCGCCTCCCCTGATTTAAGGTCAGTAATGAAAGTAACGAAATTTCCTCTCATTCCTGTACCTCCCATTATAGGATCCACAAGTACTTTAGTAATAAGATTGGTATCGCTGGCTCCCTTGCCGTAACACCGTTTCAGTTTTTTCTGATCGTGGCCAAAGCCATGAACCATATATACTGAATCCCAGCGGATACGTTCCGTTACTCTTACTTTTATCGGGAATTCTGAACGTTTGCCATCCTGGTTCTCGAGGTAGATATATTGTCCGCTTGTCAACCCCCACTCTTTTGCAACTCCCGGATTAACCCACAGGCTGTTTTCATCCATAAGATCGGTCAGATTGGGATTATTAGCAGTCCGGCTGAAAGTATGCATTGGGGCACGACCGTAATTGAGCCTGTAATAACCCTCCGGAGGTTCTTCATGAGGAGTGTATTTTGGCATAGGATCAAATCCGGCCTCTTCAATTGACAGAGAGTAAAGTTCAATTTTACCGCTTGGTGTATAAAACTCAACATTTTCGCCGGGAGCAAAATACAGGTCTTCATAAGGGCGTTCAAAGGTTTTAACCCCGGTCTTTTTCATTTCTTCGAGGCTGCTTCCGATCTGCTTTAGCTGCCAGTCAAGCTGATCCTCAATTTTCTCAAAGGGGAAATAATCTATTACGCCCAGTCTTTTAGCGAGCTCTCTTGCCATCCAGAATGCCGGTTTTGTATTATATAAAGGTTCTGTTGCAGGCATTCTGAGGGCAATTTGCGGTTTGCGGTGTGGTCCCACTCTCAGTTCATCATATCTCTCGAGGTATGTACATTCAGGAAGGACAACATCAGCCCAGCCTGTTATTTCCATCGGCATAGTATCAATCACTACAAGAAGCTGAAGGGACTGGATGGCTTTCAGGGTGTTTTCCTGGTTTGGAAGTGTTTCTATCAGGTTTGTCCCGTTGACGATCCAACCCTGGAACTGGCAATGCCTGCTGGGATCAGGGACTGTGGCATCGCATACTCCGTTGGCAAGTACTGTATCAGCCAGTTTGTACAGATCAGGGAATTCTGTTCTCCATGATCTTTTCGGAGTCGGGAAGGGAGGGTGTTCCGGTTCCGCGATACTGAAGGTCTCCGGACGGTAGAATCCTCCTCTTCGTCCCCATGAACCAAGAATGGCGTTAAGGATGGCGACAGCCCTCATTCGCTGGGTGTCATCACCGTACCAGGTAACATGGCGACCCGGGTGAACAATAACTGCCGGAGCGGCATTAGCCATCTCGCGGGCTGTCTCACGTATGACAGTCGGATCAATTGTTGTGATACCATAGGCCCATTCGGGAGTCATATTTTTCACATGATCCCTGAGATATTCAAAGCCATATGTATATTTTTCAACATATGGTTTGTCGTACAGTTCTTCAGTGATAATAACGTTTATCCAGGCCAGCAGTAATGCAAGATCGGTGGCCGGTTTGATTGGCAACCAGTATTTTGATTTTCCGGCAGCAGTTGAGTATCGGGGATCAACAGTAATTATCGTGGCTCCCTTGTCGATGGCATCGGACATCTCCTGAACCTGGCCGTTGTGCATGTTTTCACCGATATGACTGCCTATCAGGACAAGGCATTTTGTATCGCGTATATCGGTTCGTTCAGGACTTTCGATCGCTTCGCCGAATGTTGCCTGGAATGCCACTTCACGGGGTCCGCGGCATTGTGCATATGATGGTGCTGCGATATGAGGTGAGCCAAGTGCCCGCAGAAGGGTTGAGAAGTATTTTCCTCCCGATCCGTGAGTGAAAAGAGCAAGACATTCAGGGCCATGTTCAGCAGAAATGACCTTGATTTTTTCTGCGATATAATCAAAAGCTTCATCCCATGTAGCTTCGCGGAAACTCTGTTTACCACGCTCCTCTGTCCTGATGAGTGGTGTACGCAGGCGGTCCTCATCATAATACATTCCCACCCCTCCGGTTCCGCGGGGGCAGAAACGACCATTACAGTTGAGATCTTCATTATTCCCGGTGATCTTTTTTATTGCTCCATTCTCATCCCTGTAAACCCACCCGGCGCATTTCCAGAAACAGATCTCACAGTATGTCGGGGTGCGCCCTGTCAGAACTGCCTCTGCAGCCTTGTGAGCGGCATTGCGCTCATTACCAAGCAGTTTATAACCTGCTGCTCCGGCAATGACAGCTCCGGCACCCATTGTTGTGATCCTGATGAATTGCCTGCGTGTTGCCATCTGAAAATTAATTGTAAGCGAATGTATATTTTTTTTACTTTGCTTTCACGAAGTATGATTTATATTATGGATAATCAGATACAATTAATAGAATTATTTGTAAGCAACCTGTTAATCATTTGAACTATTCCTTTCGAAGAATGTTGTAAATTTGATTTTAGTGAATGTATTAAATAACCGAAAAAGAAAAGCCCATGAAAAACATTAACCGCAGAACCTTTTTAGGAGCCGGAGTAGCTGCCACTGCCATGGCAGCTGCAGGAAGAACTTTTGCATCCGGAGCAGACGTAAAACAAGTTCCTTTAAAGAAGAATAATGAAGATCCCTTTAATCCGGTTACATATAGTGCCATGCCTACGAGGACATTCGGAAAAACCGGGTATAAGGTTGGTATTCTAAGCCTTGGTGGTCAGGCTACCCTGGAAATAAAAGGCAGGGAAGAGGAGTCGGAAAAGATAATTAACCGGGCCATTGACCTGGGGATTAACTATATTGACACAGCAGCCTCATATGGTCAGGGTGTGAGCCAGCTGAATATCGGCCGGGTAATGAAAACCCGGAGGGGAGAAGTCTGGCTGTCCACAAAGACCCATGACCGGACATATGATGGTTCGATGCGTCTTCTTGAAGAGAGCCTGAGAAACCTTCAGACTGACCATCTTGACCTGTGGCAGCTTCATAATGTACAGCGGCAGGATCAGGTAGACCAGATATTTGCTTCAGATGGTGCAATTAAAGCTCTTGAGAAGGCTAAATCGGAGGGAATTGTCAGGAATATTGGTATAACAGGGCATTTTGAGCCGCTTGTTTTGCTTGAAGCCATTAAACGTTATCCGTTCGATTCTATTCTGATGGCTCTGAATGCCGCAGATGTTCACTATCTTAGTTTTAAGAATTACCTGCTTCCGGAAGCCCAGAAGAGGGGAATTGCAATCGTCGGAATGAAGGTTACAACCCGAAGCCGTATTCTTTCCTCATGGACGCCTCCACCGCTGGAGGAGCAGGCCGATGCACGATTAAGAACTCCGAAGCCGGGGACTATATCGATTAAGGAAGCACTGACATATAATATGAGCCTTCCGGTAAGCACAACAATCATCGGGGTTGACTCTATAGCCCAGATTGAGGAAAACGTTAAAATAGCTTCCGGGTTCACACCGCTGAGCCAGTCGCAGATGGATGAAATTGAAATAAAGACCCTGCCGGTTGTAAGACAGGCTCTTTACTTCAGAAGGTGGGATCTTGGGGCTTAATAATCGTCTCCGGAAACAAAATGTCGATCAATTACAGAATACAGTTGTCCCGGTTATAAAGATACAAGGTTTAACCGATCTTTACAGGACGGATCATATTTTCAGGAAGTAATATCTGATCAAGCTTTTCTTTGGTAAGGATACCTTTCCCAAGAACAAGGGTATAGATGCTTTCGTTTTTTTCGAAAGCTTCTTTTGCCAGAGCTCCTGCCAGATCATAACCGATCCATGGAACAAGGGCTGTTAAGAGACCAATACTGTTAATGACCAGTTGCCTGCAGTGTTCTTTATTTGCGGTGATCCCGTCTATGCATCTGTATTTCAAAGTGTTCATTCCATTAATAAGCATTTCGACAGATTCAAATATGCTCTGAACAATTACAGGTTCAAAAACATTAAGCTCAAGCTGCCCGGCTTCAGAGGCTATCGTTACGGTAAGGTCATTTCCGATAACCTTAAATGCGATCTGGTTTACAACTTCCGGGATTACCGGATTGACTTTTCCCGGCATAATTGATGATCCCGGTTGCATGGGTGGCAGATTTATTTCAAAGATGCCCGTTCTGGGCCCCGATGACAAAAGTCTGAGATCATTACAGATCTTTGAAAGTTTCAGAGCCAGCCGTTTTACTGCTGATGAGTACATTACAAAACTTCCGGTATCCTGTGTTGCTTCCACAAGATTTGAGGCCAGACATAAATCCAGGCCTGTTATTCTCCTCAAGTGAGTTATCACCTTTTCCGAATAATCCGGATGGGAATTTATGCCTGTTCCTATTGCGGTTGCACCCATATTTACCTCAAGGAATAATTTCACATTCTGATTTAATCTTTCTAACTCTTCCTCCAGGGTAACTGCATAAGCTTCAAATTCCTGTCCGAGTGTCATCGGAACTGCATCCTGAAGCTGGGTCCTTCCCATCTTTATTATATCAGAAAATTCCATTCCTTTTTTCCTGAAAGAGTCTGTCAGATCCTTAAGCACGGAAACAATTCTCCTGTTAGAATTGAAAAGAGCGATCTTGACAGCAGTAGGATATGCATCATTTGTTGACTGGGACAGGTTTACATGATTATTGGGATGACAGTTGGAGTAGTCACCTTTTTCATAGCCAAGAATTTCGAGGGCGCGGTTAGCGATTACCTCATTGGCATTCATATTGGTTGAAGTCCCGGCCCCGCCCTGTATCATATCAACAACAAACTGGTTCTGATATTTACCGTGTTGCAGCTCACGGCAGGCAATTACGATAGCATCTTTAATATTCTTATCAAGCAACCCCAGTTCAGAATTTGCTTCGGCAGCTGCTTCCTTTACCATCGCAAAAGCTTCAATCAGTGAGGGGAAGAAATTAAGTGTTACTCCGGAAATATTAAAATTCTCTGCAGCTCTCAGGGTTTGAATACCATAATATGCCTCATACGGCACTTCCCTGTCTCCGAGAAGATCGTGCTCGGATCTTGTCATCCCGGATTCATACTGAGTTGAAAGATTCAGCATCCGGTTATTTACATTCCTCATTCTTCGTGAAATGACCCTTGTTATATTCGAAAGGATCTTAAGAGTGGTTTCAGGATTATAACTGAAAAATTCCTTGTTGATAACAAAAAGTATAGCATTCCCGGCTACTCTTGCGGATGTTGAATGAGGAGAGCTTTGATCCCAGATCCCTTCACCAAGAAAATCCCCACCGGCAAATAAAGCCAGTCTGACTTCATTACCATATGAATTGTGTTTGTAAAGCTCAACTTCACCATCATAAATTATAAAGATGTTTTCCCTTGGACCGTTTTCATGAAAAAGCATTTCACCATCAGTGCAGTGTTTCAATGTCACCTTTTCAGCAACATCATGCAATTCATTATAATTCAGATTTCTGAAGAGTTCAATTCCTTTCAGAAAGTTGTAAATTGTGTTTTTATCCATGATTGAAATAAATAATATTCAAATAGTTATATTATCAAAAAATTTATTTTCATGACCCCTGAAATTAAACAAATTAATACATTTATTGTTAGATTCTTTAACACCTAAACGAATTAAGATCAATTACAGACCCAATAAATTTCCATTTAATGACAGTTGATAGTTACATCAGTACTTTTCCTGAAAATATTCAGATCCTGTTAAAGCAGATCCGGATGGCTATAGTTGAAAATGCTCCGGGGGCGACAGAGGATTTTGCATATGGAATGCCTGCCTACAGATATAATGCTAAGCCATTGGTATATTTTGCAGGATTTAAAAATCATATCGGATTTTATGCTACTCCGACCGGGCATGCAGAATTTGCAAAGGAACTCTCAAAATACAAACATGGAAAAGGGTCTGTGCAATTTCCTGTTGACAAACCCTTACCTCTTGAACTTATTGGTAAAATTGTCAAATTCAGGGTGGAAGAAAACTTTCAAAGGAATCTTTGAAAACTGAGTTTTTTATCGATTCATTGCCCGATATTTCCGGTACAGATTGCAGGGAATTGATCAGGCATATTGAAATATGTGCAGCTGCGTCGGAAATTTTTGTCTGGCTTAAACAGCTTCGTATAGCTCCTTACAGTTTTGACCTGCTTGATAACCGGGGCCGGAAGTCACCGGAATTTCTGATTGAAAATCTCCCTCCGTTAAAGTGTGGTTCTCATTTTTTACTTGCGTTTCATATTTACGGATTTGAAGAAAATAAATATATAGCAGGCCGTTTCTGTGTTCCGGTCAATCCACCGGTCAATCGTTTTATCAGGGAGATGCTTATAGAATACAGGATCCAGGAATCCGGGCTAAATTCAATATTATGGTGCAAAATAAAAGGATGGTATAATCATGGTCTTGAAACGAAAGGATTCTTCAGGGTTTTTTCAATAGTTAATCTGATAATGACAAAAAAACAACTCGGTAAGATCAGGAAGTTATCTGAAATGCTCAGGGCTGGAAAGGTAAAAACGGGTCTATATGACTTTAAAAATCACTATCCCGAATCAGGTTTGCTATGGTGGTTATTTTGCCGGCGTAAAAACTGTAAAGGATTAACAGGCTTATAATGTTATTGTCTGCCGTGTTATAACTATCACTTCTTCAGCTCCTCGAAACCTTTGCCATAAACGCCCATTACATTGGCTACGGCTATAAAAGCCTCGTTATCAATGCTTTTTATGATCCTGTAAACATCGCTTGCTTCATGTTTTCTTATCATGGTTATTATTACCTTCTGGTTTTCCTTTGTATACCAGCCTGTGCCGTCAATGACTGTTACTCCCCTATGCATTCTGGTAGTTATCTCATCAGCTATCTTTTCAAAATGCCTTGAAAATATAAACATCTGTACCGACTGTCTGTTGCCCGTGAGTATTGCATCAAGGGTATAGGCCTGTATTGCCATTGTTACGAAACCGTAGACCATCGTCTCCACACGTTGTGCAGATTCAAGGTGGGTTAAAATAAGATATGAAGAACTTATAATAATAACATCACAGTATAGAATTATTCTTCCGGGGCTGATATTGCGGTATTTATTAATTACAAGGGCTATTATATCTGTTCCCCCGGTACTTCCACCCTGTGTGAAAACTATACCCAGCCCCGTACCGCAAAGTATGCCGCCTATTATGGCTGACATAAACTTTTCCTGAACCACCGGAGCGGGGATGAGTGGCTGCAATATCGTAAGCATGACCGCAGAAAGCACTACTCCGTAAATTGTTTTGATACCGAAGCTGGTCCCAAGGCTCTTTAGAGCAATAATCATCAGCAGAACGTTGATGGCGAAGTAGGTATATCCCATAGGAATACCTGTAGCATAGAAGACGATGGCGCCAATGCCTGTAACGCCGCTTCCCGATATCTGGTGAGGCAGAAGAAAAGCTGTCCATGCCACCGATAGTACAAGCAAACCGAACGCTATCATAAAATAGGTCCTGACATTATGAATGATTGTTCTCAGTACCATAACTCACTTTTAAATAATTACAAAAGTATACTGATGACCTAACACTTCCAAAAGATACTTTTCCTGAATTTTTTCTGTTCAGGATAATAAAACCGGTAATCAGGGTATGATTTTATACCGCAGAAGGGAGTGTGTAATAGCTGTACCAACAGTCGATATTGCCAAGGCGGTTGTTGAAATCGGAACATGCTCCAGGTCAGATACTGATAAATTCCAGAAGTTTAAGCTCACACCTCTTAAAGCAAAGTCAGTTAATGCACCATTGATCAAAGAATGTCTGGCAAATATCGAATGTCATGTTACTGATTATATTGAAAAGCATAATATTTTCATTCTTGATGCAGTTCATGCATGGACAGATGCCGACCGTAAGGAACGCCGTACTATACATGCTGTCGGAGATGGTACCTTTATTACTGACGGCCGGAAAATAAATTATCGGAAATTAATGCTTTCAAAGCTTCCTCCGGGAGTTTAGATCTTTTACGGCGGACTTAAGCAGGATATTTACGGCATCTGCCACGTATTTTTCACACCTGATTTTAAAATAATTCTGTTCAACAATTTTCTTATGGTCAGCAGGATTGTTCATATCAAGCCCGTCAAGTAAATCAAGACAATTCACCGATCCGTTGAGTCTCTTAAATTCATCGAAGAACTCTTTTGTTATCCGGTAAGTATTTTTCTTTTTCTCCTCAGGATCATTCAATCCTTTGCCATATTTCAAACCCAGTACCATCAGGGCACCGGTGACGGTACCGCAGATATACTGCTGACGGCCCATTCCTCCTCCGAAAGCAGTTGCGATTTTTAAACAGTCATCCTCAGATAATCCAAGTTCCTCTCCGAAGCTTACCAATACCGATTGAGAACAGTTATAACTGTTTCTGAAATAATCCAAAGCTTTTTCTGTTTTATCCATTACTTTTCCTACTTTTAATATATCTGTGAAGCAGGGAATATTCCTGCAGGACTTTTGTAGTCACTCAAATTTATGACCTGCCTTATCAAACCACTTTTTGTACTGGGCCAGGTTAAAAGGCGCTTTCCCGTTAAGATAGTGAGACCTGAATTTCTCCCCGCCTGAGGTACTCCATTCAATGATCCACATATCCTGTTTTTCAGATGCCTGTATTTTCCCGGCAATTATCCTGCCATTTGCAGGACAAGTATAAGCAGCTCTGAAAATTTCCTTTCCGTTATCAACGCTTTTAATCAGCACCTCTCCCTGTTCTTCCTTCCGGGTATCGTTTACAATGACGACATCATGAAATCGTTCAACAGGGTCACATACAATAGCCTGAATATCTAGCTGAGCATCTTTTATATAATCATAAGCTATTTTTTTCCTGAAATAATAGTCCACAACAGCATCTGACAATATAGGCCAGCCATCTTTCAGATTCCACCAAAGGATACCCATTTTATCAGGTTTATGTGATCTCCAGAAATCAATAAAAAACTTCTTTGCTTCCGCCTGGGTTGCCTGGGATGCAAAAACAAAATCGTCAAAAGCATCAGGACAGGTGCCAAATAATGCCTCCACCTGGTTTACCATCAGGTCATTACGTTTCAATTGTGCATCTGTCAGTTTTTTTGGGAGAGGCATTGTAGCTTTTGCCAGCCACTGATCATTCCATTTACGGTTTTTAAAATCAGAAACGACATATTCAGGATCCATCATTTGTCTGATGGAGGCAATATCCGGACAGCCATGATACCCGATTTCACTAACAAAATGAGCATTGGTTTCCGTGTAGAACGGGGCTTTATAGTATCCTCTGGGTCCCCACAAATGTACTTCAGACATAGTATTTTTATCGAAGCCGGCTATCATTACCTCGGGGCTGTAGTACGGACTGCTTGGAAGATAATCCCTGAAGGAATCATTATTTCTGACAACTTCCTTTAATATTACCCTGCTTATTTTGTCGTCCTCATTAGGATCCTTCGGAGGCATCCCGGGATCGAGGTTCTTGGTATATTCCTCATCATTCTCATTATTCCCGGCCCATAATGCAAGTGAGGGATGATTACGAAACCTTTTTACAACAGATTCAGCTTCTTCAGCAATTTTCTGAAAAAAGTCAGCATCCTGAGGATACCGTGCACATGCCATTGAAAAATCCTGCCATACCATAATCCCGTTTTTATCACAAAGTGGCCAGTTGTTCTGATGGCCCACATATTGTTTAAATGAATTTATTTTCATACATTTCATATTAATATTCAAAATACTAATTATATGAACATAAAGGGAGAATCAAATCCGATAGGCAGAAGGGAGTTTATAAGAAAAAGCTCTCTGGCGGTCATATCAGTTCCTGTAGCAGGAAACTTTACTGTCAGAAAAGAAAATAATACTGAGACTGTCCGGAATAAAACAGTAAAGCCTGAATGGCGCAACAAACAGGATAAAGCCATTTGGCACAATTATAGGGGGTTTTGTAAGCATCAGTAATTCATTAAGTCCCCCCTTGCCTTCGCGTAGCCGCTTCGGCGAAGCATCTCATACTGTCCGGCCTATGATATATCTTATTTTCCCGGATTATACGCAATCAACCCTGATATTTACAATCTCCTTTGTATTAATAACGGAATATTCAGGGGAAGAGATACCGGAGTAAAGCGTTTATATAACATCCGGTTCAGGGATGGTCTTACAGGGAAGAAGATGAATTTAACTCCTGACAGCAAAAAAGGATACTCAATTGAAATATCAAAGGATCATTTGTGTGCAAAAAGCTGTTTCCCGTATGCAATGCAGGCAGGAAGCCCTATGGTTTCAGACAGTGTGCTTGTCAGAATGGCACGTTTGCATGGCGGGCGGCTAATGCAAAGAACATAAAAATACTACTCCCAACTATTTTTCATCTCCAGGAGTACTTTGTTTTAAAAGCCAGTGCAACATTGACTAAAAGGATTAACACCGGGACTTCTACTAATGGACCGATAACCGTTGCAAAAGCAGCCTGAGAATTGATTCCAAATACCGCCACTGCAACGGCAATAGCGAGTTCGAAATCATTACTGCCAGCCGTGAAAGCCATTGTTGTTGATTTTTCATAACCATGCCCCATCCATTTTGCAATAAAGAATGTGGAAAAAAACATAAGTGCAAAATAGATTGTATACGGAATAGCTACCCTGAGAACATCCAGCGGTAGTTTTATGATGTTCTCACCTTTAAGGGAGAACATGACAAATATTGTAAAAAGGAGAGCTATGGGAGTAAGCCAGGATACTTTTGGAATGAACTTGCCATAATACCATTCATTGCCTGCAAATTTTCTCAACAGAGTATTGGAAATCAATCCTGCCAGAAATGGTATTCCGAGGTAAATCAATACAGTAACCGCAATTTCAGATATTGATACTTCAACGATTGATCCGCTAAGCCCAAAAACTGGAGGCAGAAGTGTTATAAAAACATATGCATAAACAGAATAAAGAAATACCTGGAATAACGCATTAAACGCTACAAGTCCAGCAGCCAGTTCGGTATCACCTTTTGCCAGGTCGTTCCAGACAAGAACCATTGCAATGCATCTTGCCAGTCCAACCAGAATAACTCCCACCATCAGTCCGGGATGATTATGCAGAAACAGTATCGCCAGCAGGAACATTACAACCGGTCCGATAATCCAGTTCATGGATAAGGATAATCCCAGAAGTTTAAGATTTTTAAAGACCAGTGGCAGTTTTTCATATCTGACTTTTGCAAGTGGAGGATACATCATCAGAATAAGACCAATAGCAATCGGGATGTTGGTTGTACCGGAACTTAATGAATTCCAGAAATCTGAAATAGCTGGCATAAAGTAACCAGTGATTACACCGGCAAACATTACAAGGAATATCCACAGTGTAAGATATCTGTCAAAAAAGGATAATTGCTTTGTGGTACTCATAAGTGTCAATTTGAAAATTACCGTGGTTTTGATGCAGAAACAGTTATACTGAAAATCCCTTTTTCCCGTTCAGGGAGAGAATTTAATGCGGGCTCATCATAATATTTTGACAGCACTGATTCCGGCAGCGATATTTCCTTTTGCTTGTGCACTTTAAGGTCAGTGAATCCGGAGTTTTCAATAATATCAAGGTATTCTGACATCCCGCTTGCTCCTGATACACAACCGGCATACATCTCTGCATCCTTCTTAAGTTTTTCAGGCAGATTTCCCTTAATAACAACATCGGAGACACAGAAATGAGCACCAGGTTTAAGTACCCTGAATATTTCCCTGAAAGCTTTTGTTTTATCAGGAACAAGGTTTAAAACACAATTGGAGATAACCACATCAAACATCATATATTCAAATGGCATTGATTCAATATCCCCCATTACAAATTCAACATTATCGTATTTCAGCTTTGCACAGTTTTCCCTGGCTTTTAATACCATCTGTTCTGTCATATCAAGTCCTGTGACCTTTCCGGTTTCACCAACTAACGCCCTTGCCACAAAGCAATCATTCCCGGCACCGCTTCCAAGATCAAGAACATGATCTCCCTTTTTTATCCCTGCAAAATCCGTAGGAATACCACAACCAAGATTCAGGTCGGCATCAGAATTATAACCTTCCCTGGTTCCATAACTATCACTGAAAATTGTATAATCAAGCCCGGAACCGCAACATGACGAGCTGCCACAGCAACTGCCCTGCATATCGGATTGTTCTGCAATTTTCCCGTATTTCTCCTTTACTATTTCCTTCAGATTTTCTGTTTTATCCATGAATTTCCGGTTTAATTTTTTCTATATATAGTTTGAAAAAGTCATCTTTTATCATATCCCTGATCCTTCTGAATTCACTGAATATATACTCCTCATCCCCAGTCTTATGCGAAGGATCTTCATACCCCATATGCAGGCGGTGTTTCACATTCCCGGCGAAAACCGGGCATGATTCGTTTGCATCATCACAGACCGTAATCACATAATCCCAGTTGTCATTCATATAAATGTCAACATTTTTGGGATAATTATCGCTTATGTCAACTCCTGCTTCAGCCATTACTTTTACTGCTTTTGAATTGATCCGTGCAGCAGGAAAAGTTCCTGCAGAAAAGACTCTGATGTTTTTATCGAATGATTGAAGAAATCCTTGTGCCATCTGACTTCGGCAACTGTTTCCGGTGCATAGGATCAGAATTCGCATACTTCTCAAAATTTTCTTTCAGCATTATTGATGGAACAAATATAAAAACATTTCGTATATTTGCGAAATATCAAAATAAATATATTCACAGAATGGCAGCCAGGATGGAATTCACACATGAAGTACGGCAAATAGCCAGTATTTCAAAAGCTCTGAGTCACCCGGTAAGAGTATTTATTCTTCAAAAGCTTTCAAAAATGAACTCCTGTTGCTACAGCGGGGACCTTGTGGATGAACTCCCTGTTGGAAGATCCACTCTTTCACAGCATCTGAAAGAACTGAAATATGCCGGGCTGATACAGGGGGAAATTAATCCGCCATATATTAAATATTGTATTAACAGAAAAAACTGGGAAGAGGCAAAACAACTTTTTTCTTCTTTTCTTGATAAAATTGAGATTGAAGAGACAAATTGTGAAATACAAGATATTTCCGGTCGTCAATAGAAGAAACAATTAAATTTTTCATTATCAAATATCAAATTACTTCATGGAAATAAAAATACTGGGCACAGGATGTCCGAAATGCAAAACTCTGGATAGGGTAACACGTGAGGCTGTTAAAGATCTGGGAATTGATGCAGATATATCAAAAGAGGAGGATATCATAAACATTATGAATTATGGTATTATGCATACTCCCGGGCTGGTCATCAATGGTAAGGTCGTACTGAGCGGGCAGGTTCCCTCTGTGGATCATGTAAAAGAAATATTGATCAAGAATAAATAATTACTGCTATGAAAGCATTCAAGTTTATTTTTCTTCTGATTCTGGTTCCGTTTTTTGCCTGTTCATCTCAGACTTCAGATAACAAACAGGCCGGAACTGCAGAGGTCAGCAGTGACAAAATTGAAGCCTATTATTTTCACTTCACAGCTCGTTGCACAACCTGCAAAACAATTGAAGCCAGCGCTAAAGAAAATCTTGAAACTCTTTATCCAAACCAGTATAAACAGGGATTAATAACGTTTCAGTCTGTTAATCTTGAAGAAGCATCAAGCAAACCGTTGGCAGACAGACTTGGTATTTCCGGGCAGACACTGCTTATTGTAAAGGGAGATAAGAAGATCAATCTCACCAATGAAGGATTCATGTATGCAGTTGTCAAACCTGAGAAATTCAAAGAGATAATCAACGAAAAAGTTGATGGTCTTATGGCCCAATAACCGTATGGAATTTCTGACGAATTTACTGGAAAACAGCACAATGCCGTGGCTAACGGCATTGCTGCTGGGATTAATGACTGCAATAAGTCCTTGTCCGCTCGCCACAAACATCACCGCAATCGGATTTATAAGTAAAGACATTGAAAACCGCAACAGGGTATTCATTAATGGCCTGGTCTATACTCTCGGCAGAGCAATCACTTACACCGCAATCGCATTAATAATCTTCTTTGGTGCTGATCAGCTTAAGCTTGGCGGATTCTTTCAACGCTATGGAGAGAAGGTTATTGGCCCGTTGCTGATAGTTATAGGATTATTCATGCTGGATATACTCAGAATCAAATTCCCCGGATTCAATAAACTGACAACTGGAATGCAGGATAAAAAAAAATGGGGATACTTTGATGCATTGCTGCTTGGTCTGCTTTTTGCTCTTGCCTTCTGTCCCTACAGTGGAGTGCTGTATTTTGGAATGCTTGTACCTCTTACTGTTTCAAGCGCATCAGGACTTTACCTCCCAATCATCTATGCAATGGCAACAGGAATTCCGGTGATAATTATTGCATGGGTACTTGCTTATACAGTTTCAGGAATCGGGAATGTTTACAACAAGATAAAATCGTTTGAACTCTGGTTCAGACGGATCATTGCTGGTCTGTTTATTGCTGTCGGAATTTACTATATAAATAGAGGTTACATTTAAATTACCGTCATTCCGAATGACTCCCGCTTTGTTCAAAAAGCGGGAGGAATGAGGAATCTTTTTCTATAAACAATAATTTTATTCATTAAAATGGAGCTCAAAAAAGAACTAAAAATTCTGTTCTGGATAGTAGCAGTTTTTGTATTTGCATTCTTTTTACCAATTGAGAGTGCCAGGTTCAATACAGCCATTGCTGCAACCCTTGATCTTGTAAAATGGTATGCCCAGGAACATGTTATTCTCTGTCTGCTTCCAGCCTTCTTCATAGCAGGAGTGATTTCAGTATTTGTAAGCCAGGCTTCGGTACTTAAATATTTCGGAGCACAGGCAAAAAAGTGGGTGGCATATACTGTAGCAGCTGTTTCCGGGACAATCCTGGCAGTATGTTCATGTACCATACTTCCGTTATTCTCAAGTATCCACAAAAGAGGGGCAGGTCTTGGTCCTGCAATTGCCTTCCTTTATTCAGGTCCTGCCATTAATATTTTGGCAATTATCCTTACTGCCCGGATACTTGGATTTGAAATGGGAGTTGCAAGAGTTATAGGGGCAGTATCATTCAGTATTATAATAGGAATGCTGATGTCCCTGATCTACCGCAGGGAGGAAAAAGCAAAGAGAGAAGAACAGATGAATATTGCTCCTCTCCCTGAGAAAAGACCAATATGGCAGACATCACTGCATTTCTTTACGCTGGTTCTGATCCTTGTCTTTGCCAACTGGGGGAAGCCTGCTGAAGGTGATACCACAAGTACATGGTATTATATCTGGCATTATAAATGGTGGATCACCGGATTTTTTAGTCTTGTCATGGGATACTCGCTTATTAAAATTCTTAAAATCAAATGGCAATGGGTTTTTGGTGCTGCAGTAGCCGTAATTGCATCAGTTATTCTGTCAAATAACCTGATTGACAGTGATAAACTCAGGCCTCTCGTACCAATGCTTGTCGGGATAATTGCATTAAGTGTTATAACAATCGTCGATAAGGTGGATGAGGATAACAAAGCCTGGACAATTGCTACATGGGATTTCGCAAAACAGATACTTCCGTTGCTTGCCATCGGAGTTGTTACAGCAGGCTTTCTGCTTGGATCAACTCATGACGGGAAGACTATTGCAGGGGTGATACCAAATGAATGGATTTCTGGACTTGTCGGAGGCAATTCGGTATTTTCAAACTTCTTTGCATCAGTTGTGGGTGCATTCATGTATTTCGCAACACTAACGGAGGTTCCAATCCTTCAGGGACTTATTGCCTCGGGGATGGGAAAAGGACCAGCACTTGCACTTCTGCTTGCAGGCCCCTCACTTTCATTGCCAAATATGCTGGTAATACGTGGTATAATTGGCACACAGAAAACAGTGGTTTACGTAAGCCTTGTTATAGTTATGGCAACTGTAACAGGTATAATGTATGGTGCAATCTGAGAATGTATTAACCTAAGGCTTTATCTTTTCAAACAATCCCAGGAGTTTAGTTTTATAGATTTCTGTTATCTGTGATTCATGCTCGCCGATAGGTTTAACAGGGATCAGATCAATGACTTCAGATGCAGATAAACCGGATTTATACATCAGATCGAGAGATGCAATAATAGTCTCATGGATCGATTTTTTACTTTCTTCATTTGAAAGGCCGATTTTATTTCCTATTACAGCAAGCTCTTTCCACTGGAACCAGAAATATGTAGGTAGCATTGCCGACAGGATAGCATAGCTCTCAAGCTTTTCTTCGGAGACTTCAAAAGTGGTTCCAAGGGAAATCAGGAGATCCAAAATTTCTTTCTTTGCAGGAGGATCAAATCCTGTAGCAAATGTCACCGGATTATACCCCTCGTTGATATATGAGGTAGCGTTGGGGATCAGTCTGGCAAGGTTTTTAACATGTACCAGCTTTGTTGCCAGTTTTGGTAAATTGATCTTCGGAGCCAGTGAAATAACTGTTGCGCCCGGTTGGACATCATTTTTTATAAGTTCAAGAGTATCCATCACCATCGGAGGATGAAGTGCAATGAAGACAAGATCCTGACAGGCAGTGTTTTTTGCATCCGATAATTCAATATCAGGAAACTGTTTTCTGAGGTTTGCCAGAACTTCCGGATTGGTGTCATTAACAACAACCTTCCCGAATTTCACATTCTTATTTTTAAAACCCTGCAGAAGGATTTTTGTTACCCTTCCGCCACCAATAAAACCAGCTGTTTGTTTCATAATATTTTATTAGTTGAAAATTATGGAAGCTTTTTAAATTTTGTCCGGCTTCATGTGCATATCAGCTGCCGGCAGCTTTCTGAACCTCTTCCCAGACCCGCAGGAAATTCCCGGATAATATCTTTACTATATCATCTTCAGAATAACCACGTTTCAGCAATTCAAAAACAATAACCGGATAACCAGAAACATCAGCTACATCAGAAGGTTTTAAAGGTCCGATACCGTCAAAATCAGAACCCAGGCCCACGTAATCTATTCCTGCCACCTTTATTACATGCTCTATATGGTCAACAAGTTGTCTGGAATCACAGACCAGCCTGTGAGTTTTGGCATACTCCATGATCAGATCGTTACCTTCCTTTGAATCATATCTAAGGCTCCCGGATTCAAGCAGATTCTGGATCTCTTCCGTATTCTTCGAACAAACTGAATCAAGAAACTGGGTACAGAAGTTCACCATGATCACTCCTTTCTTTTCGGCTATGGCCCTGATAAGATCATCCGGAAGGTTCCTTTCGAAACCGGGTACGAAATGCCTGCATGATGAATGAGAAGCTATCACGGGAGCTTTTGATAATCTCAGTGCCTGCAGTACCGTACTGTCGGATGAATGTGAAATATCGACAATTATTCCCAGCCGGTTCATTTCCCTGATCACTTCCGATCCCAGTGGGCTTAATCCGTTCCACTTCCGTTCGGGATCAAAATTAGAATCACATATCAGGTTTGCCTTATTGTGGCAAAGAGTTATATAAGCGATTCCCTGATCTTTAAGGTATTTAAGGTATTGCAGATCCTCTCCGGCCGGTGATCCGTTTTCAAGGCAGGGGATCAAAGAGAACAACCCTTTGCCGAAGTTGCTTCTGACCTCACCGGGAGTAGTAGAAACAGCAAATTTATCAGGGTATGCTTCAGGATAATGCCTGATGATCTTTAGCATAGTATCAACCATATGACGTCCTTTGCCGGCATCAAAGTCAGAGCTGATATAGGCAACAGACAGTACAGCATCCAGTCCTCCCTTCTTTGCCCTTACAAGATCAAAATCCCCTTTTGAGGTCTGCATTGAAATATCTTCAGGATTTGTCAGGATAAATTCCGGCCAGTCGATGTGGGAATCAATGATCAGGTTTGTCCGGCAAATCCTCTCTGCCTCCTGTCTAAGCTTTATGTCAGGATCCTTCCCGGGAGAATTTTTACAGGAAGATGCCATCACTATCAGATTAATCAGTCCGCAAATAACAACAACTTTATGTGAAACAGAAAAAGTATTGAAAGTATTTCTATAGTTATTCATAATAATTTGATTATTAATCAAAATTACTCCATATGTTCCGGAAAGACAATAAGATTTCAGATGCTTGTTTTTTTGGCTTCCTGAGACTATAAATTATAAATCCAATCCCCACTAAAATAAAAGGAAGGCTTAAAAGCTGTCCCATATTTAATGCCATCTCATCCTCAAAGCCAACCTGATTTTCCTTTACAAATTCAATCAGAATTCTGGCTGGGAAAAATAAAACAGATCCAAGTCCAAAGAAGAATCCGTTTTTAAGTCTGTCTCTGAATTTCTTATAAAGGATCATCATAATTGCAAAAATGACCAGATAAGAGATCGCCTCATACAATTGAGCCGGGTGTCTCGGGATGTTATCTACCCTCTCAAAAATCACACCCCAGGGTAAGGTAGTAGGAATGCCGATAATTTCAGAATTCATAAAGTTACCAAGTCTGATAAATCCAAAGCTCAATCCTGAAACAACCGCAATCAAATCAATGGCGCCAAGCATTGAATGTTTAGTTTTTCGCGAATAGAAATATAACGCAATGAGTAAACCTAATACACCTCCATGGCTTGCCAATCCCTGATATCCGGTGAACTTTATCCCACCATCAGGAGGAAAAGTAACCGGTAGAATCATTTCAAGGGGATGTGATAAATAGTAAGAAGGTTCGTAAAATAGACAATGTCCTAATCGTGCCCCTGCAATAATCCCAATCATGCCAAAAATTGCTAATTTCTCCAGGTGCTCAGATGGGAGGTTTTCTCTTTTATAAATCCAGCCTAAAATATAGATGCAAAGGATCAATCCACTTACAAAGAGCAATCCATAGTATCTGATCGAAATCCCGAAGATATTTATTATCTCAGGGTCAGGATTCCAGCGGATATAGTTTAAAATCATATCTGATGGTGCATTATTGTAATGAAATCTATTATAGAATTAATCTCTCAAATTTATGATCTTCCGTTATTCCGGAGAATATAAATTTGTTAGATTTGAATTGATATATGCTTATTTATTCAGTATGAAAATTTACTACATTTTTTTGATTCTAAATATGAATTTGCTTTCCCTCAGCTGTCAGGATGCCGGGGACAAGGAATTTTCATCAGGTCCGGAAAAGGGAACACTCATTATCATTGGCGGGGGTGATATAAGTGAATCACTGAATAAAAAGATAATTGAAATAAGCGGAGGTCTTGAAATTCCGATCGTGATTATTCCCACAGCTGACGGGAAAGAAAACTATGATGAAAACTTTGGTGAAGCAGGATTGCTCCGGAAAATGGGTGCAACCAATGTCACAGTTCTGCACACGAATGACAGGAATGTTGCGAATACTGAAGAATTTGTAAAGCCACTCCTGAATGCCAGGCTGGTCTGGTTTAGCGGGGGGCGTCAATGGAGACTTGTTGATGCATATAAGAATACCCTGACCGAAAAGATGCTATGGAAAGTTCTTGAAAACGGAGGTACCATAGGAGGATCTTCGGCTGGCGCTACAATTCAGGGCAGTTTTCTTGTACGTGGGGATACAAAGAATAATCAGATTATGATGGGTGATCATCAGGAGGGATTTGGCTTTCTGAAGAATGTCGCCATTGATCAGCATGTGCTTGCCCGAAACAGGCATTTTGATATGTTTGAAATACTGAAGAATCATCCTGAATTACTTGGAATTGGCATTGATGAGTCAACAGCAATAATAGTCAGGGGAGATATTTTTGAAGTGGTGGGGAAAAGTTATGTTGTTGTTTATGATGGGAAATTCTGGTCGAGGGAGGGCTCGGAGTTAAAGCAATTACCTGAGAAAGAACGGATCTTTTATTTCCTCCGGGAAGGCGATAGATATAATCTGAGGGAAAGGATATTAATTAGTGAAAATTAAATGCAGATAATTCAAAATATAATGTATATAAGAACAGCCATTTACAACCGGCTGGCGATGGTCAGGTAACTCCGGCTTCTTGTGGTCAGGACGACCGGCTTATGCAATTGGCACCAAACCCTATTATTTTTCTGAACAT
The DNA here is from genome assembly GCA_029564935.1 of Bacteroidota bacterium. GTDB lineage: Bacteria > Bacteroidota > Bacteroidia > Bacteroidales > VadinHA17 > LD21. The sequence goes on along the minus strand of JAKQPD010000034.1, from coordinate 7,513 downwards.
AAAAAATATAAACTTTTCTTAAAAAAAAAGCTAAATTTCTGTAACAAAAGTGTTCACTGACGTACTAAATGAATAAAGGTACCAATTCATATGGAGAACAAAGAAGAGCAGTTCCGGAAGATAATTTCCGGAAACAAAGAAAAAACAGTACACATATGCAGGTATTATGCTCCGACACCAGATGACCAGATGGATATCTATCAGGAGATCCTGATGAATAAAATACACAGAATAAAGGAGACATTACGTGAAAGAGTGAAAGGAGGCCGGTATTTATTTATGCTGCCATCAATCCTGCTTATAGATGCCGCCCTGGTAATTTCCGAAATAAGCGAATGGACAACAGTTGAACTGTTAAACAGGATACTATATGTTCAGGCTTTTTATATTCCGGTAATGCTGATATCGGCATTTACAGGATACCTGATATGGCGAAGGAAGCAGAAGCCTATACGTGATGCTGCGTTACGACTGCTGGAAGAGCTGAAAGGCTAAGGATTTTGCAATATATCGGCCTTCCTGTAGTTTGTTCCAATTTTCTTTTAAGATATAATATTTTCAGGCCTTGACAGGTATCACCTTACACCATTCTCTTATTTAAATCTATACAGAATTTCTTCAGATCCCGGCACCAAAGGAAGCGTGAGTATGAAAGCGAGCTGGAGGAAGGTTTTGAGGCTATTCAGCACATCTTTTATATCCTGATTATATGATTGTATCATGGTTGATAGATTATGATAGATTTTACATTACCGGGGAAAGAAGCCTTGCCAGCCTTTCAACCAGTTTAAGATAAGCCGGCCGCGATTTCCACCTCTCGATGTTTATCTTCTCGGCATCCCTGAGATCAGCATAAAAAACTTTGCTCAGGTTTTCAGAAAAGGCAGTGTCGTAAATATTTGCATTAACTTCAAAATCAAGATTAAAACTCCTGTGATTCAAATTGGTTGTCCCAATAATGGACACAAAATTATCAATTACCATTGTTTTTGCATGGATAAAACCTTTCCTGTAAATATAGATTTCTACTCCGGCATTCATCAGTTCCCCGTAATATGATCTTGCTGCTTTATTTACTATAACTGAATCTGTGATACCCGGAACAAGGAGCTTAACAGAAACACCGCTAAGGGCAGCCATCGTCAGGCCGTCCAGAATACTTCCCCCGGGGATGAAGTATGGGGTAGTTATAAGCACTTCCTTCTTTGCCATTGTGATAGCTTTCAGAAGTGAGAGCATAATTGTCGAGTTTGGTGAATCAGGTCCGCTGGCTGCAATCTGAATCCTTACATCACTATCAGGCATGGGAGTTGTATTAAAGTATTTTCTTTCAGCTTCAACTTTCTGGCCTGAACAAAAATTCCAGTCGCAAAGAAAAACATGCTGGAGAATAACAATTCCCGGTCCGTCGATTCGCAGGTGGGTGTCGCGCCAGTAAACTTTGTTCTTTATCTTCCCATCGTTTATGTACCTGTCGCTTATGTTTATGCCACCCGTAAAACCTGTTTTACCGTCAATTACGATGATTTTCCGGTGATTTCTGTAATTGATCCTGTTGGCAAAAAGTAAAAGCCTGACACGGTTGAACGGATATGCCTCAACTCCACCTTCTTTTAACTCCTTTACAAGCTTCTTCCTTATCTGCCTGCTGCCAAAATCGTCATAAATAAACCTCACACAGATACCTTCACGTGCCTTCTCAATAAGTATATCTTTTATAAGATTGCCAATCAGGTCGTTTTCATAAATATAATACTCCATATGGATGTGATCCTTCGCCGACTTCAGGGCTTTAATCACTTCCGGAAATTTATCTTCTCCGTTAATCAGCAACTTAGCATTGTTCCCATTTGTCAGAGGACTCAGATTATCATGCAACAAGAGATTGACAAGCCCTTCACCCGCTCTCATTTCATCTGAGTGCATTTTAAGATTGTTCACCGTTGATGATACTATCCTGTCATGCAGTTCAATTAGTTTCTTTTCATCTGTTGTCAGTTTCTTGCTATAGATGATCCTTTTCCGGTAATTAATGCCAAAAAGGAAATAGAAAATCATCCCGGCGAAAGGTATAAATATTGCCAGGAGAAGATATGCAAGCGTTTTGCTGGCGCTTCGGGTATCATAAATAATACGGATGCACACCAGTACAAGAACAACTACATACGCTACTTCAGCCAGTAAGATCCTGTTCATCTGAATTATTCTTTGACTGGTATAAATCGGAATGCACTATGTCTCCGCCATAGTGCTCATTCAATTTATCAATGAGACTGTCGGTATACCTGAACAAAGTTAATGAAAATCCCATAATAGTAACCCCTCAGGCAGAGGCTGCACAGGCTGTACGATTATTCCGACTGCTGTCAGACAGGCTTTTTTTGTAATTTTACCCATGTCTTACTTTATCTTGTTAAAGACCAGAATACGCAACCGGGGCGAGCTTATGGGATTAACCTTCTTTTAAATATTTATGTTGGATAATACTAATATTCTTAAATACAATGGATAAATTTGATCTTCCCAAAACTTACTATTTACTTGATGGATTTACTGACCAGGACTTACCCAAAGAAATCATTGAAGCAATAAATTCTTTTCGTATTACTGAGAATCTTTATTCATCAGCTACCAGAGAAATCACAACAAAGCTTGAAAACCTTAATGATGAATTTAAGCATGTGAAAGATCGCAACCCGATACATATAATAACAGCCAGGGTTAAATCGCCAAGAAGTATTATAAGAAAGCTGTCACGAAGGGGTTTTGAGCTTAGCGTTAAATCTGCCAGAGAGAATCTTACTGATATAGCTGGTGTCCGGGTAATATGTTCTTATATTGACGATGTCTACCTCATTGCCGACCTGCTAACTTCTCAGGATGATATTAAAGTTATCCGAAGATCTGATTATATAAAGGACCCGAAACCGAACGGTTACAGAAGCCTGCACCTTATAGTAACTGTTCCTGTGTTTTTGTCAGAAAGCACAGAACTTGTGAAAGTTGAGATTCAGATTCGAACGATTGCAATGGATTTATGGGCGTCACTTGAACATGAGCTATCATATAAGCTGACCAACAGGAAGACGGAAAGTGTTACAAAAGAACTGAAAGACTGCGCTGATATTATTTCAAATATTGATCTGAGGATGCAGAACCTGTACAATATTACAATAGCGTAAAATAAAATTCCTCAATTTTTCCTCAAAATCCCGGCCCCAAACTGGCACCTTAATCCTGCCGCATAAAAGACATCGTCAAAAGAAGCTTAGTGATGTGCCGTTTTATCCAGAACCAGGTATTTTCCCGCTAATGTTTCAAGGATATTATGCAACTCTTCATGCCTGCCCTTACCTATTACATTTTCTTCATGATTTTCAAACTTTTCATACAGATCGTTTTGCTCTGAATCTGAAAGTTTTATATCAACCAGAGGGAACAATACATTATTTTCTTTTTGGATGTGTGACCTCATCAGGCTAATGTAATCTTTGGAAGCCTGAACAAAAAGAAGTCTGTCAACCTGGTTATTCAAAATGCTGTTTTGCATCTGTTTGATGTAATTCCTCCCCTGAGTATGATCGAATAACATTGCTCCAATCGGACCTCCTTCTTTTTTAAGTCCTGCTTTTTCCAAAGCAGGGAATAAAAAATCCTCCTCTTTTCCGTGATGGCACTTATCTGCAAATTCTTTTAAGAATTCCAAAAAGCTTTTGATGTCAGATTTCTTGGCATCACGATTATTCTCAATCCGTTCACTCATTTTTTCCAGAATATTCAAAGCATACTGAATAGCTTTATGTTCATGTATCAGGTCTTCTATTGCTGTTTTCATATTAAATATTTTTATAGTTTGATAAATTCAAAATTGTGATTATACAAATTTATATTGGTGTGTAAATTATTAATTATGTGACTCATGAAGAGCGTGGCCTTCTTCTTCACCTTCAGCAAACTTGAAGAATTGTACATAAGCCTCAATGTACTCTCTTCCTTCGGATACATTATTCACATCAAAATCCTTCAGGGACATTACTTTATTAAACCGCACTTCCAGTTCTGGCAGCATTTCTTTGGGAACAAGATCTTTAATTGGAGACAGGTTCCCTTTTTCAATTGATTTATCGGCAGCCAGTATCTTTTCATCAATTGGAGTTCCTGATGGTTTAACTCCTGTAAAAGGGACTCCTTCTCCTTCTCTGTGAAGTCTCACGACTGTTTCAAAGAAATATTTATCTGCCAGATTCCGGGCGTCAGCGCCTGACTTTCTTACTTTCATCGCAAGGGAGAAAGCCTCCTTGATTTCGGTCTCATTCTCTGGTTGTACCCATTTAAGGACATAATTCACATTGTTTTTGTTAATTGCGATCTTTGCATCTTTAATCAGCGGACCATCCATAGTATCGCAATGGGCAAAAGAAACATTTGTTGAAAAAATCAACATTAATAGAATAAACGAAGGTGCCAGAAGCCTCCTTAATGAAGCCCTTCTGTTCTGATTACTTTTTAAGTTGTCTGTAGCAACTTTCTTTTCATTTGTTTTCATATCATAAAATTTTAAATTAATAATTAAGAATCAAACTGTTATAAATTCGATTCAAAATTACATTATGGCAAAAGGGGAATCGTCCAGAGTTATAAGACAGGACTTGTGAACACTGAAAAACAGGGCCTGTTTTATAAAATGAGACGGATAGAATTCAGAAGTAAAGTATATAAACAACTGATTACAAGGTCTTTTTAAACTGAGACGGAGTAAGGCCTGTTTTTAGTTTAAAAATCCTGTTGAATGCTGACTTCGAGTTAAAACCACATTCAAGTGCAATTCCTAATAATGAAAAATTACTGTATCTGGGATCAGCGGTTCTTTCTTTAAATTCTTCAACACGATATCCGTTAATGAAATCAAAAAAATTAAGTTCGAACTTTTCATTTATTACCTGTGAAAGAAAATGGCTTGAAATTCCAAGGCCACCAGCTAATTGTGAAAGGGTCAGTTCCGGATTTAAATATGGTTTTGATGACTTCATATAGTCTGAAAGTCTTTCAGCATATTGTTTCGCTTCAGATTCCGTAAGTCTCGATCCAGCATATTTGGTTAAAGGTTTAGAACTTCCTATTGATGCCTCAAAATCCGCAGCGGAGAAGATTACTTTCTGTTTCAATCCCAAATAACCAATCAGGATGACAAAAGCAGATAATGACAGGAATAATCCATCTGTACAGAAAACCATTGAGAACATATTGAAAACATGATGGATTATTGTAACACAAATCAGGATTGTCCACACAATTCCAAAAACAAGGACCAGCCATCTGAGCCATTTTAAGTCAATATGAGCCGAATAGGAATAATTATTAAAGATCCTTATGTCAAGCTTTCTGAACAGCCTGATTGTCAATATAAAATAAATTGTTCCTGAAAGGAGAGTAAGGATCAGAAAGATCAGGAATAATAATGGAGGATCGAAATTCCCTGATAGACGTTCGATGTTTAACTTTTCTGATGCGACAGGTTGAAATGAACTGACAAGAATATATAAATTAAAAAAAATATAAGGGAGCAAGTGGAAAAGGTCTTTCCAGGATAGCCGATCCTGGTTTGATACAAGTGTTTGAATATATAAATACAAAAACGGCCCGTGCAACATAAGCAGAGAGATCAGGCTGATGGATAGTAATTTATAATGGGTAAACAGGTCGTGAGAATAAAAAGCATAGATTCCAATAAAGAACCCCAGATATGTTAACCAGCAAATCAAAATGTTATCATGCAGAGCCCTGGGTCTCTTCTGCAACAAAAAGACAATAAACAGCAGGGCGTTAAAAACAGCAATCAGGAAGATATACTTCATAGATACAAAGGTACAATCTTTAAGAAATTATTCAGGAAGGGATGATTTTGGGGATTTACCAAGATTTGTATCTGTTTGTACCTGTTCATCTTGATGCATAATAATTGTAAAAGATTCCATGGATTTATACCGATATGTTGAAAATACTGGCACCAAACCTGGCACCAATTAATTGTCATAAGAGAGATTCTGGTTAATTATCAATGACTATCTTTGGTTCATGAATCTGATTGCAATAAATATCAACAAATTAACCCTGCTTTGCAGACAACACAAAGTAAAAGAACTTTATATTTTTAGATCAATCCTCACAGATGGATTCAATGATTTAAGTGACATTGATTTTCTTGTTCAGTTTAACGATATCGATATTATTGATTACTTCGACAATTATATGGACTTTAAGGAGAAACTTGAAGACCTCTTTGGCAGACAAATAGATTTACTTGAAAACCAAGCTATCAGAAATCCAATATTCCGCAAGGTTCTGGACAGAGAAAAAAGACTGGTTTATGACCGAGGAATTGCTTAAATACTAATATTAATCCATGGGTATGACTCAATATCAGATGAAAATATCTGGGGAATAATTACTGTTTATCTGCCTAAGTTAAGATCTGAAATTGATTCGATGATAAAAGAATAGCTACATCCAGTCTCCAGGGTTCCTTCTGGAGTTTGAATACACCTACTCAAATAGATTCCAGCCGGCCACTTTTTCTATATCGTTGTTGCAAGTCATAGGAAAAGACATTGGCTTCGAGCCACGAAGCAAGAATCATTGTTCCCGGAATATGTAAATCCAGGAGTTTCTTTAATTTTATTTCATTATTAGTACTCACAGTACAAATATCTTAATATATTTAATGGATTATACAATATATGATTATTTATTAGCAGATTGGTGGAATCAGGCTGGACTTAAATAAATAATTTTGAAGCATTTTCCCTGATAATAACTATGGATAGGAAATTCATAATCGACAAAAATTTCATTCCCATTCCGGCTGAAGAGGATGATGAATTGTACCAGAATGGAATATTCATATTCAATATTACAAAGATGCTTGAGTATATCCGTAACAATCCGGATATGTTTGTACCTGAACCTGTTTCAGTGAGAAAAATTTATAGAGAGTCCTTAAATATAAATGAATCTCACCTTGATTCAGTTGATCTGACATCGCCTGTGATACTGGCCGAAATAGCGCCTGACAGGTACAATGTTATTGATGGCAATCACAGGGTGGAAAAGGCGCATCGGCAGAGTATTGAGACAATAATGGCATACAGAATAAAAGCAGAACAGCATTTTAAATTTCTTGTGAGCCGGAAGGCTTATGCAAAGTATGTTGAATATTGGAATTGTAAGATTAAAGATTTGAAAAATCTTCATAGTGGCCGGGACATTTCCTGAAAATTATTTTATATTCACAACCTACTTTAATCCTCTTGCATGGATATCCTGGTAATGCTGACAGCCCCTACGGATTAGCTGAAAGGCTGTCCAAAAGCGGAATTAATATCCTTGTTTTTAATTATGAGGGAAGTTTTAACAGTGAGGGTACTTTTAGCTGGGAAAACTGCATGATGGATATTGGAGCAGCTTTATCTTTCCTCAGGCAGGAAAAAAACATCCAACAATTTTCAATAGACAC
>JAKQPD010000032.1 GCA_029564935.1 Bacteroidota bacterium | reverse complement strand
AAAAGATCTGATCATATTTTGTTTCAGTGCAATATCCAATCCTTTCAGGGGCTCATCCATCAATATTATATTGGAATGGCATGCAAAAGCCCTTGCTATTGAGACACGCTGACGCATACCGCCACTGAGCTGCGAGGGATAATAACCTGCAAATCCTTTAAGTTCAACAAGCTTAATGAGCCGGTCACTTTCCTTATGTCTTTCCTCATCAGTCATTCCCCTGTCCATTACAAATTCAATATTTCCCCTTACCGTTTTCCACTTTAAAAGTCTTGGATCCTGGAAAATATAGGACATAGTTTTTTCCTGAAAACCTGAAAAATTCCCGCTGTCGGGAAGGATGATCCCTCCAATGATATTGAGCAATGTAGTCTTTCCGCATCCGGACGGGCCAAGAATACAAGTAATTATCCCTTCTGTAAAACTTATATTGAAATCCCTGTAAAGAAGGATATCATCATATTTCTTGTTAAGATTTTCAATAAGTAAAGCCATGATCAACTTTTCCAGACAACAATTTTATGTTCACTCCAACGGATGATCTTCTCAAAACCAAAACTGATAAGTACAGCTATGATGGTCCAGGCAATGACCGCATCCACATTCAGATACGTTTGCTGGGCCTGCATCATCGTACCAATTCCGTATTTAGGCTGGCTGAGGACTTCACCAATTATTATTGCTCTCCATCCTATACCCATGGCACTTGATGCCCCGCTTATTATAAATGGTATAATGGCAGGAATGTAGACCTCGGATACGATCCTTCTGCGGCTTATCCTGTAAAACCTTGCCATTTCGATAATATCCCTGTCCACACTCCGGATCCCGTCGATGACATTAGTGCAGATGAACGGGAACATCGTGAGCAGTGCTATAAAAACAGGAACCGAACCCGGACTGAACCATATCAGGGCAAGCAGAATGATTGCAATAACAGGAACAGAGCGGACAGTTACAAGAAAAGGATTAAGAAAAGCGTTGAATCCCGGACTGATGCCGGCAATTATCCCGAGAACCAGACCCAGAACAGCCGATATAAAAAATCCGACCAGTCCACGTAAAACGGTCATCCCCACAACAGAAACAAAATCCGGATCGGTAAACAGTCTTATAACTGTCATGAATGTCTTGCCCGGGGATGGCATTATAAAATCGGAATTAAAATACATGGCAAGCAATTGCCATATTACAAGCATCAACAAAACAGATGCAAATCCCAGATATTGCTTTTTAGTAAATGAAATTTTCATCAGGCAGTTTTCCTCCGATAATATCAGGATTCATTTTATAGAAAATATCAAGATAGTCTCTGATCTCAGTTCTTATCTCAGAAGCCCTCACGAAATTCATATTTGATCGCGGGATTGAATTCAAAGCAACTTCATGATCGGGCAGAATATTATACCTGACTATCAGAGCAGCTGCACTGTCGGGATAATCATTTACCCATTTAACAGATCTTTCGCAGGCGCTGATTATCTTTTCAACAATTTCCGGCTCATTACTCAGTATGCTTTCTTTACACATAAAAGCAGTCTGTGCGATCGGGATGCCCTCTGTTTTGTTCCATTCACTGTTAAGATCAAATAATGGGTGAACATTTTTATTCCTCTTCATTACAAGGCTTAACTGGGGTTCTGACAGTACTCCGAGTTTTGCCTGTCCTGCTGCAACTGCATTGGCCAGATCAATGTGCGTCGGAAAACTGTAGTCAAGTATTATTTCTTTTTCAGGATCTAATCCGTTTTTCACAAGAAGGTGACGGAAGACTACATCGGGTGTCATTTCTTTTGCCATGACATTTATTCTTTTGTTCCTGAGATCCTCCCATCGTTTGATTGTTGTATCCTCACCGCTCAGATACATGGTTCCCCATACGGGAATCGCAATAAGCCTGAAATCAAGTCCTTTATTATAAAGTATCGATGCCATTGTAGTCGGGAGAAGAGCAAATTCTGCACTGCCATCAAGCATCAGCTTTCTTACCTGGATGGGTTCATCGAAAATTTCTATTTTAATATCCTTATTTCCGGCATTTGAAATACTGTCGATAAATTTAATAAGACCCATTGAGGAAGGACCCTTCAGGCTTGCAATAATTATGGAAGGCTGGTCCCCGGTACTTCGGGCAGGATTCCTGCAGGAGCTGCCAAGAGCAAGCAGCACGAGAATATAAATTAAATTGACGCGCATCCTGAAATTTTGCACAAAGCTATTTAATTTAAAGCATTTATTTCTACTCTGGAATATTTAAAGATGATCTGGTTTTCAGCTTTTTTACACGTCCTTTGGTAAAATTTTCAACCCTTCCCCCTTTTCCCCCTTCCCTTAAGAGACTGTGTGAAAATCCTCCTGGTGCCGTTTTACCCCTAAATCCCCCAGGGGGGACTTATTGAATTACTGATGCTTACGAAGCCCCCCTTGGGGGGATGGGGGGTAGATCAGGATTTTCACACAGCCTCTTAAGGCTAAGGGAAGGGGGTCACTAAAGAAGCTACTTTAATGGATAACCTTCCGTTTAGTAGTATTTTGATCCTTCTTTGAGATCCATTGAGCGGAGTATTAAGACATTGTACTTTAGTGTACACCCTTCCCCTTAGCTTAAGGGGAAGGTCCCGGTAGCTATCGTAAGGGGATGTGGTTATTAACCTAAATAAGGGATAGGGTATTAAAAAGATGATAATAGTCCTTTTGCAATATATCAATAATTGTTATTTTTGCGCCGTTAAACAATAAAACCTGTTATTGTCACTGAGATTCTGGACTTTTGTCCCGGTCAAGGTAAGCAGGTAAATAAATAATCTAATCCAAAGGTATTCTGATGGAAAAGAGAATTGGGACAGTACTTATCCGGGTTGAGAGCCGTGAAAACGTTCAGATGCTGAACGACATCTTATCAGATCATTCCGATATCATTATTGGCCGTCAGGGATTGCATCTCAGCAGCAATCAAAGTATTATTTCTCTTGTTCTTGAAGGTACCACCGATCAGATTGGTTCCCTTACAGGCCGTCTTGGCCGTTTAAGCGGAATTCAGGTCAAGTCAGTACTTTTAAAGAACACAGATAATGAATAAACTATTTTACTTTACTACAGTCTTAGCAATTATTCTTCCGTTAAGCTCCGGCGGCCAGGAGAATGTCAATCAGGAGTTAAAGATCAACAGGGGATCCATAACAGATACCACCATAAGCATCGGGGAGGTCGTCGTTTCGAGTTTAAGGATTGACCGGCAGGTTAAAAATCTGCCCGCACCCATGGTAGTTTTAAGATCTTATGATTACCAGAGGCAGTCCTCTCTCACCCTTTCCAATGTTCTGGATAAAGAATAAGGTATTTCAATGGGTGGCGACGGGATATGGGCTACAAATATAAACATCCGTGGCTTAAGTGAAAACCGGCTGGTAACCCTCATTGACGGCAACAGGGTTGAGACGGCCAATGACCTTACCGCATCGATGAGCATGATTGATATGTATGATGTCGAGAGGGTAGAGGTGATTAAAGGCGCACAATCATCATTATATGGTTCGGGCGCAATGGGAGGGATCGTCAATATAATAACAAAAGATGCTCATTTTGCCGATAAACCGTACCTGTCGGGGAATATTGCATCAGGATTTGCATCAGTAAACAACCTGTTTTCAGGTCATGCAGATATTAATACAGGTTCGGAAAAATGGTATCTGAGACTGAGCGGGACACTGAGTGATGCAGGTGATGTTCGGACTCCCGAAGGTGTAATGCCAAACAGCCAGTATTCATATAATAACCTGACTGCCAAACTCGGGGTGAAGCCTTTTGATAATCATTTTTTCAGAATTCAGCTTCAGCGCTACCAGGCAAATGATGTTGGCATTCCCGGCGGTGATGCTTTCCCCGGACCGGCAGAAGCCACTTATTCGGGTATCGGCAGAGACCTTTTGTCTGCCACTTATGAGATCAAAAATCTAAGTAACACTCTGAGCTCGCTCAAATTCGGATATTTTAATCAATATATCGACCGTTTTGTTTCAATGAAACCCAATACGGTCACAGAAGCAAAATTACCCAATGGTAACACCCAGCGTACTACTCCTGAACTGTTTACTCCTGCCGGCATGCATCTTACAAATGGTGGTCAGATCCAGAGTACCTGGAACCTGTCGGCAAACAATACGCTTATTGCAGGAGTCGATGTATGGAGCCGTAAACTGACAACGGAAAGGATCAAATATATTACTGTTGAAGTCCTTAATCCTTCAGGTACTGTTATTAAAACCAACAATATTATTCGGGGTGAAACACCTACGCCCGAGTCGTCATTCAGCAGCGCCGGCCTTTTTCTGGAGGATGAGATCAGATTTCCGGATGATCGGCTGACACTAATCGTTGGAGGAAGGATTGATGGCGTATTGATTAAGAATAAAGAAAACTATGATGTTGATTATATAACTATCAACAATGTGGTTAATGATTTTCCCGACCGGAGGCTTACTTTCTCTGAGGGATCCGAAAACAACGTATCATGGAGTGCTAATGCAGGATTGCTTTATAATATGACAGAAAATACTGATCTCTCCCTGAACATTGCAAGATCTTTCAGGGCTCCTTCCCTCGAAGAAAGGTTTAAATATATTGACCTTGGTAACTTTGTAAGGCTTGGCGATCCGTCTCTTAACCCTGAAAGAGGGCTATCTGTCGATCTGGGAATCAGGAAATGGTACAGTGACCTCAATTTCCAGGCAGGTGTATTTATAAACAGGATGACAAATATGATAGTAGAGGTACCGGGCGATTTTATCTACAAGGCATATACAGGTTCATCCGAATATACAATTGATACTTTGCCTGCTCTGATAAACTCAAATGTAAGCAGGGCTCTTTTATATGGATTGGATTTTGAGTTTGAATATAATTTCTATGGCAATTTTGTTTTTACCGGATCAGGATCATATGTCCGCGGAAAGGATACAGAAGCCGGAAGCAACCTTCCCCTTATCCCGCCATTGAAGGGACGGCTCGGATTACGGTATTCATATCACAATTTAGGTTCAGCGGAGTTTACGGTTACAGGGGTTGCAAAGCAGACAAAAATCGCTCAAAGTGAACAGGAAACGGATGGATATATTCGTCTGGATATGGCCATGGGATCGGAAAAAATTGCATTGGGCAAGACAGGATTACAGATCTTTGCCGGTATAGATAATATTACAAATACGAGTTATGCAAATCATCTTTCAACTAACAGGGGCAGTATCAGTGTGGAACCAGGGCGGAATTTTTACATCAGAATGAATTTCTCGTTTTAGACTGTAGTGTATTTCAGACCATAACCTGAACTGCCTGTCAATAAACAGGCAGGATCCTGTTGTCATTATTTTTCATGGAAAACCCGGACATAATCAACATACATAATGTTCCTGGTTGAATCAAATGTGCCATATCCCGGATCAGGTATATCCCCCGCCCATCCTTTGTCCTGGATTTCCGTGCTCAGAATAATATATTCGGGTGCATGGGAGATCCCTTTGTCGGTTCTCCACGATTCTTCCCCGTCTATATAAAAGATATAACCTTCATCAGTCCATAACAGACTGTAGGTGTGATAACCTTCCAGTTTGCCATTCATCCTTTCCCCGCTTCCT
>JAKQPD010000030.1 GCA_029564935.1 Bacteroidota bacterium | reverse complement strand
AACGGGAGAGGAGTGATTCCTGTTAATGCTTTTGATAAACGCCGGCTGAAAGGGCTTATACACGACCAGTCAGCTTCAGGAAAGACAGTATATATTGAGCCTGAGGAGATTGTCGAAATAAATAACGACATTGTAGAACTTGAATATGAGGAGAAAAGGGAGATTGTAAGGATACTGACTCAGTTTGCAGATAATATCAGACCCTATATTGATGATCTTCTGGAATCTGACTCTTTTCTGGGTGAAATTGATTTCCTCAAGGCAAAGGCAGTTTTTGGGAATCATTTCAGCTCGGTAAAGCCGGTACTGACTGCTAATCCGTACATTTCCTGGAAAGCGGCAGTCCATCCACTGCTTCATCTGACTTTTGAAAGGATGCCGGGAAGGAAGGTAGTTCCCCTTGATATTCAGCTTGATGACAGGAACAGGATACTGGTAATCTCAGGTCCCAATGCCGGTGGGAAATCGGTTTGTCTCAAAACTGTGGGACTTCTTCAGTACATGTTGCAATGCGGGCTCACCATCCCTGTCAGTGAGAACTCTGAATCGGGTGTTTTCAGGGACATCCTGATTGATATCGGCGATGAGCAGAGTATTGAAAATGACCTCAGTACCTATAGTTCCCACCTGGTTAACATGAAAGCATTTCTCAGGTATGGCGGGGATAAAAGTCTGGTGCTGATTGACGAATTCGGATCGGGGACAGAGCCCATGCTCGGAGGATCAATTGCCGAAGCCATCCTGGCAGAACTTAACAGGAAGAAAGTTTTTGGAGTTCTGACCACTCACTATACAAATCTAAAACATTTTGCTTCTCTGACCGAGGGGATAGTGAATGGCGCCATGGCATTTGATAATCATCTGATGCAGCCTCTGTTCCAGTTGTATATTGGCAAACCCGGAAGTTCGTTTGCATTTGAAATAGCAAAGAAAATAGGTCTTCCGGAGGAGATACTCAATGAAGCTTCAGGTAAAGCTGGCGTAAAAAATATAAACTATGACAAACACCTGAAAGATATTGCCCGTGATAAAAGATACTGGGAAACGAAACGTCAGAATATAAGACAGCATGAAAGGAGGCTCGAGGAATTGATCGAAGAATATGAAAAAGAGCTGGCCGGTGCCAAAACTCTCAGAAAGGAGATTATCCTTAAAGCAAAGGATGAAGCTCAGAATCTGTTAAAGGAATCTAACAGGATAATTGAAAATACAATCCGCCAGATCAAAGAATCTCAGGCTGAAAAGGAGAGGACCAGAGATCTGAGACAACAGCTTGAGGAGTTCAGGGAAAGTGTGATTGAAGAGATCAGGCCATCAGAATCTGATGCTGAAAAAAAGATCACCAGTCTGACTGTCAAAGCCAGAAAATTCAGACCAAAGGAAAAACAGGAGACGGCAGTAACAAGTCCTGACAAACAGAAGCCGCTGCAGGTGGGAGATGCGGTAAGGATGACAGATACGCAGGCAGCAGGGGAAATAACCGGTATCAGGGATAATATGATTCAGGTTGAAACAGGCAGCTTCAGGTTTATGATCTCTTCCGATAAGGTTGAAAGGATCAGCAGGTCGGAACTTAAACGATCTCTCAGGTCGGGAATTACACAAAAAGTTGCCGATCCGGCAATCCGGGAAAGGAAACTGTCCTTCAGACCTGAAATTGATATTCGCGGTGTAAGGGGGGAAGAGGCTTTAAAACTGGTTCAGGAACTAATTGATAATGCCCTTATGGTTCAGCATCGTAACCTGAGGATACTTCATGGGAAAGGAAATGGTATCCTCCGGCAGTTAATCAGGGATTACCTGGCCACAGTTAATGTGGTAAAATCATTCCGCGATGAACATGTCGAGATGGGAGGCTCGGGGATTACTGTCGTTGAAATGGACTACTAAGGCTCAGAGCGCAGAGCGCAGAGCAAAGGGCAGAACTACTAAATACTCTTTTTTACCAGTTTTCTGTAATTCTTAATCCTGTGGAACGTCAGGTAGTTGGCGTCATGATAATTGTTTGCCCCGCCTGATTCATCGTCATATGCAGTCCGGGAAAGGTAAATAATATCCTTTCCGTCAAACTGCCAGTCGACATACTGGAAACCATGCTTTTTAACATCAGGATGCTGTAGTAAAATGCTGTGAACTGTCCACTGTCTAAGATCGGGAGAGCTCTTTATTACCAGTGTATTTCTTACTGATCCGGCATTTAAATCCTCAAATCCTTCCGATATCATATTACAAATGGTCCAGTAACGTCCGGATTTGTTATCGTATCTCACTGAAAATTTTCTGGCACCGCCTGCAAAATCGATGAATCCATTTTCAGGATTAAATGAAGCTTTGAGTCCGTCATCGCTTATATCGACAATGGCAGCCAGGTCCCTGCCGGATTCTGTGGTTGCCACCCTGAGCATATTTACTATTTTCCCTTCCGGGGTTACAACTGCATTACCTTCCAGCCAGCCCCGGAACCTTCCAGCCAGGTATGCTGAATCATATGCGAGGCTGTTGGAATTTTTCCAGCTTGTTGCATCCAGAAGGTCCGATCCGACAGGAGCAGAGAACATTGTTGCACCATAGCGGATGCCCCAGGCTGTGGTATATGATTTTGCGTTTTCGACAGCCCTCCAGATATGGCCGTTATGAATGACCATCGGCATTGGTGCAGTATGGTATTCACCTTCCCTGAGCAATCCCGTCCTGCTGTCATCTGGTTCGGTCCAGGTGAAACCTCCGTCAGAAGATCTTCTTATTATCAGATTACCATGATGTTTCCAGGTCCCCATTATATATAGTAGACCATTATGGACAAAGAGGTTTGACCAGAACTGGCCGTTTATTTCAGAGATCTTCTGCCAGGAACGTCCTTTGTCTGCGGAACGGAATACTGCTGACAGAGCACGCTGATGTTCAGTACTCCCCGGTCCGAAATGATCATGTGATGCAATATAATCGCCATTTGGAAGAATACAAATTGAGGGAGAGCCAATATAGATATTTGTTGTTGCCGGAATATAGTCCACTATTATACCCGGTACTTTACCAGACTGTCCTGTAAGCTGTAATGCTGTCAGAAGTGTGAATACACACGAAAATATAAATCCTGCTGATTTCATAAAAATCCGAAGTAAATGATCAGGATTAAAGGTAATAAAATTAACCGCAAAGAACGCAAAAGGATTAACCGCAAAGACCACAAAGATTTTTCGCAAAGAACGCAAAGAGATACTTGTCATTAGTATGCCCTTTGCGTCCTTTGCGAGTCCTTAGCGTCCTTTGCGGTTAAATAAGAGACTCTGGTAATTGTAAAGGAGGAGTCTTATATTAATTGATGATTCAGATTAATTAAGCCTTATTGTTCCATACGATGAGTCTACCTTTACAAAGGCAGTGGGGGCTTCCTCTTTGCCGACTATTCCTTCAACAGTGGTTGATGTATTCTCAACGATCCTTTTTATATTTCTGTAGTTGTCCTCATTGAATTTCAACCCTCCATAAGAAACCTTACCTTCAAGCTTATAGCTGGCTGATTCATCTATACCCATTCTTACGCCGGTATAGCGTGATTCAAGACTTATCGATTCAAATCCTTCAGCAACCCTGTCAACATTGAATGAACCATAAGCCACATCGAAAACAAGCTTGTTTGAAAGAGTTCCTATGTTAATATCAGTGTAACCTGATTCGAGAACGAAATTATTTATT
>JAKQPD010000029.1 GCA_029564935.1 Bacteroidota bacterium | reverse complement strand
ATCAAGACCTCCGGCTATCTCGAAATTCCTTACCCTGCCAGTCGATTCGCAATATCTGAATGCGATCGGGATGGTCACCTCAGCATTCTTCACGATCCGGGGCGCCCAGAAATTATCTGTAAGCTTTACAGAAGTAAATGGTACCGGCTGAACAGGATAATCTTCTGAAGATCTGCTTCCTGAACAGCTGTATATCAGCATTATTCCTGCTATAATAAGTGGTAAAAAGGATCCTGCTCTGGTGAAATTCAATTTCATATTCATTTCAATTTTAGCTTAGCGTAAATAATTCTTAACCTTTGTGTTTCCTTTGTTAAATCCTTTGTGCGCCTAGTGTTTAAATTCTTATTTTTCTTTTATCCAAATAATTGATTTAATCTCCTTTTCATCAACCGGCTGGGAGAACCTGTTGCATCTTGCATAGTTCGGTATGGCTATAAGCGGACTTCCATCTGCCCATTTTCCATTAATTGTCATTACCCCTCCAAGAAGATCTCCCCTCCATTCTGCCTTAAGCGGACCGGTACCGATATATTTATCTATATCGGGCTGATCGGCTTTTTCGACATTATAGATAAGCGGACCATAACGCAATGCGATACGGCCCCTGTCGGCTGCAATTCTTTCATCAGCAGTGATTGTCTGAACTTCCATTGGCATTTCAAAATCGATAACATCGCCTTCCTTCCATTTGCGTTTTATTTCAGCATAGCCCCTGTTCATTTTAATAACTACCGGTTTCCCATTGACAGACAAAGACTTCAATCCGCTTACCAGAGGTGAATGTTTATAAAGAGTACTGGTTGTCCGGTCCGGTACACGTACAAAAACAGTAAATTCCTTTTTCTTCGCGGGATTTACGGTTATTGAGACTTTTCCACTCCGGGGATAATCAGTACGCTGAATCATTTCGACATTGGTCCCGGCAACTTTTTCAACATTTATCCTGCTGCCGATGAACAGATTAACATATATTCCATCCTTTCCTCTCAAATAAGTCCAGGTAGGTATCATCAGCAGAGTGCGGGGAATATTACCGACACAGCACGGACATACATGCCAGGGGTAGCGGGCAACTGATTCTATAAGCGGATTATCATAATAGAAATTCTTTCCTTCAAGATCCAGTGAGCCCAGCAGTGCATTATACATTGTTTCCTCATACAGGTCGGCATATTTTGCATCATGATAAGCCAGGTTCATCTTATACTGGAAGAAGATCAGTCCGCAGCTTGAGCAGGCTTCACAGTATGCCCTGTTCCCGAGGGAATAGTCCGGGCCGAATCCTTCCGAGGTTTCTCCGCTTCCTACGCCTCCGGTAACATAATACTTTTTATTTACCAGGTTATCCCAAAGCGACATTACAGCGCTCTGATAATCAACATCCCCTGTTTCGGCTGCAACATCGGCCATTGCTGAATAGCTGTAAACTGCCCTTACGGCATGACCTACTGCTTCATATTGCTGTTGAACCGGAACATGGCTCTGATCATATTCACTCCCGTCACGCCGGCAGTCAAGAAGGAATTTTGCCAG
Source organism: Bacteroidota bacterium (assembly GCA_029564935.1). Classification (GTDB taxonomy): domain Bacteria; phylum Bacteroidota; class Bacteroidia; order Bacteroidales; family VadinHA17; genus LD21. Next base: position 18,724 of record JAKQPD010000029.1, on the reverse strand, counting down.
GTTAATGTAGCTGTCGCCATGACCATTCCCCTCCATATCATTGACAAAGCGTCCGAACCTGACAAGTGCCTGTTCCATTTCCTGGTGTCCGTCGAACCACTCTTTCTTACCCGGACCGATGTTTGCCACCCAGCAATCGGCAAGTTTCTTTGCAGCGTCATATAAGCGTCTGTCCCTGCCCTCAGTCAGAGTATAATGGTTAATAGCCGATTCGATGAAATAGCCTGCCACATAGCCCTCATGATTTCCTCTTGCCGGCGGATCCCACTTTGCCTTCCACCTTGAGGTATCGCGGAGGGTGAATGCCGTCTGAAGGTATCCGTCAGGTTCCTGGGCTGCCAGGACAACAGGTATCCATTTTTCAAGAGTGGCTTTCATCTTTTCCTGGGCAGCAATTATCTCCTTATCACCTTGAGGATCGATCATTAATGCAATGCTCATAGATTCGATTGTCTGATGGACCCATGCATTGGAGAATACATAGCCTTTATGACGTCCGTGAGCTTCTCCCTTCAGGGCTTTTCCGGCTTCAATGAAATTATCCAGTCCGCCGGGACCGAGTGTCAGGTCATCACGGTTTATCTGATCGATGCACCATGGGATCCAGTTTACAATTATGGCTTTTGCCCTGGCGTTCCACAGCGGACTGTCGATACTGTAAGGTTTTGTATAGACTACATCAAGTCGTTCAGGCTGAGGCGGCTGCTGAACCTTTACAACCAGGTCGGAAGAAGATGTCAGATCGCCTTCCTGCACCTTAAGCTGAAGAATATATTCTCCTGTATTACTGAATGTTGCATTGGTCTCAAGTTTCCCCGGGTCTGCGAATACAACATTCCCAGGTCCCGATTTTTTACTCCACCTTACATTTTTTACCGGTGTCACCGATTTTACCTTCCCAGAGAGATATGTTTTCCCGGAAGGCATAACCGATCTGTCGGCGCCTGCTGAGACAACGGGCGGATGATCAGGCGATCCCGGAACCTGGAAGACCATCCATTCCTGTATTGCCATCGGAAATCTGTCGGCTGAATCAGCTTCAAGTCTGAGAATGCTTGTCCTGACAGCATCGAACCCGGTACGGTTATATTCACCGTTCCTTAATTCAAGGCCTGATGGATTCTTAACCGGCACAAAGTTGTTTCCGTCCCAGTATTTTATCCTGTAAGCATGAGGGAACCTCAGACTGTTTTCAAAGTTCCACCAGAAAATTGCAATGCCGTTTATTACCACAGGCTGTGCCCATTCATACTGGATCCATTGTGTGGCCGGACGTTGTTGTGATCTGCCTCCTCCGGCCCTCAAGGCTCCGCCTCTGGGAATAAGAGCATCGTTAAAGGATGCAGGTGCAACACCGTATCTTACCGAAGTTGATGCGGATGCAACGACGGCCAGGTTCTTGCCTACCAGTTGGGAGTCTGCTTTCTGAAAAGGAATTCCGGAGATCACTGTCAGAAAAAGTAACGAGATTAATCCCGACGCTGCTGATTTCATAAGCCAGAATGTTTATAAAGGTTTTTTCAGTACACTAAGATACTTTTTTTATCAGAATAATTTCAGTCAATTCGGGTTATAAGAGCAAAAACTGACGAAAGGTCAGTAATAATGTTTATTCCGGAAGATCATAAGAAAATTGTATGGTAAAGACTTAAACGGATGGAAGATAGTCCGGAATATAGCCTTAGCCGGGAAGATATTTCTGCCTGGCTGACAGAACAATAATAGAAGTTCCTTCCGGATAAATATCTACGTATTAAAATACGTATTTTAATACGTATTTTAATACGTTGGTAACTTAAATTTATTTTACCAGTTCCAGTACAACAACCGATTTTGCCGACATTGTAACCGTCAGCACTCCTTCCTTCCTCTTAAATCCCTTGAATGATGCCGGTTTCACAACTTCCGGTTTGCCGAATGTATTTAAGGCATTTATCCGACCCGCCGTCAGAACCGTAACGGAAACCGCTTTAAAGGTTTAAGCATGATTTAAAACATAAATTTGATTAACTTTGTAGTTAAAATGGATAATTTAATTGACAGCTTTTTCGACTGGAAGAAGATGAAAATTATATTTTCAGGCGTTATAAACATGGATTCTAAACAATAAAAACATGGATTCACAAATAAATATTACTATATCATACAATCAGCTTTTTGAGCTGGTAAGGCAATTACCGGTCCGTGAAAAACAAAAACTCCTCACATCTCTGATAAAAGAAAACTTAAGCAAATCCGGTAATGATACCATTCTGACTCATTTTGCCAGTGAAGAAACTCTTGCTAAAGATTGGCTCTCACCTGAAGAAGACAAAGCATGGAAAGATTTGTAAAAGGTGATATCGTTGTTATCCCGTTCCCGTTTTCAGACCTTTCAGGTAGCAAAAAGAGACCTGCCCTGGTACTGGCCGACCTCCAGGGCGATGACGTAATCCTTTGTCAGATTACAAGCCACCAGGTCAAAGATAACTATGCAATTTCAATAAAGTCCAATGACTTTAAAACCAACAAGCTTCCTGTATCCAGTAACATAAGACCCAACCGTATTTTTACAGCCGATAAAAACATTATTATCAGAAAAGTGGCGTCGCTCAGTGAACCGGCCGTAAATGCGGTTGTACAAAAAATTATTGATATTATCTCATAAAGCAGGACGGATACATTTGAGATCAGAGATTATTTCACCAGTTCCAGTACAACCACCGATTTTGCCGGCATTGTAACTGTCAGTATGCCATCCTTCATCTTAAATCCCTTGAATGATGCCGGTTTTACAACTTCCGGTTTGTCGAATGTATTGAAGGCATTCATCTGACCTGCCGTCAGAACCTCCCCTGTAATAGTTTTAAAGGTTTCACCAACGACCGGACAGGTAAGAGTGATATCTTTGCTGGGATTCAGATTTGCAAGGGAAATATGGACTTTACCATCATTATCCACCGATGCTGAAGCCGAAATTGCAGGTATTTTCCTGCCCTGGAATTCATAATCCTCACAGACAAGATCAGTGTTCAGGAGCTTTGCTTCCTGATGTACCCTGTACATTCTGAAAACATGATATGTAGGTGTAAGAACCATCTTATCATCCTTTGTCAGGATAACTGACTGAAGAACATTGACCATCTGTGCCAGGTTGGCCACCTTCACCCTGTCGGCATGCTGGTTGAATATATTCAGGTGAATGGCTGCCGTAACGGCATCCCGCATAGTATTCTGCTGATACAGGAACCCGGGATTTGTTCCCGGCTCCACATTGAACCAGTTGCCCCATTCATCAACCACCAGGCCTTTTGTTTTCTGAGGATCATAGCGGTCCATAATTGCTTTATGACCTTTAATTATTACATCCATCTGGAGGTTTGAATTCATTGTTCTGAACCATTCATTTTCACCGAACTCGGTCGCTGAACCCTTGTTGTTCCATCCGTCGACAAGAGAATAATAATGTATTGATAATCCCTGGAAGCGTCCCCGTATACCCGGATCCTTCATAAGTGTTTCGGTCCAGGCATAATTATAGTCCGATGGCCCGCAGGCTACACGGTATAGTCTGTTCCCCCCGTAGTTATTCAGGTATGTTGAATACTGACGCATGACATCCGAATAAAAATCTGCCGTCATATTTCCTCCGCAGCCCCAGTTTTCGTTTCCTATGGCAAAATATCTGACCTTCCAGGGTTCTTCCCTTCCGTTTTGTTTACGGAGCCTGGTCATGGGACTGTCAGAGTCAGAAGTAAGATATTCGACCCATTCCGCCATTTCCCTGACAGTGCCTGAACCAACATTGCCATTGATATATGCATCACAGTTTATCAGCTCGGTGAGTCGCATGAACTCATGAGTTCCGAATGAATTATCTTCTGTAACGCCTCCCCAGTGGGTATTGACGATTGATGCTCTCTGGCTCTGAGGGCCTATACCATCTTTCCAGTGATATGTATCAGCAAAGCAGCCTCCAGGCCATCTCAGGTTCGGGACCTTGATCTCCCGTAAGGCAAAGAGGACATCATTCCTCAGACCCTCGGTATTCGGAATTTTAGAATCGCGGCCTACCCAGAGCCCTCCGTATATGCATGTTCCTAGATGCTCCGAAAAATGACCATAGATATCCTTGCTTATTACCGGTCCCGGATGGTTGGCTACCACAATAAGCTGATTGACAGGCGCAGTAGTCTCTTTCTGCGCGCTTGTAAACTGCACTCCCATGAATACAGCTAATAATAAAATAAACAGTTTTCGCATGGCTTATTCTTTTATGTTAGTTCATTTTCAATAAATGACCCGAGTTTTTTGTATTTTTTAAACAGTTCGTCATATTTCCTGGCACGTGCAGGATTTGGTTTGTATGTTTTTTCGAAACCTCCTCCCATTGCTTTCTGTGCTGCAGGGAAATCTTTATGGATCCCTGCTACAACCGATGCTGCCATTGCAGATCCGAGAGCGCATGTCTGGTCCGATTTAGCCACTTTTATCGGAACATTTAGCACATCAGCAACAGTCTGCATAACGAAGGGATTCTTTTTTGCAACACCTCCCACAGCTATTACTCCATCGATCCTTGCTCCTTCCGCGATGAATCTTTCATTTATCATTTTTGAGCCGAAAGCAGTAGCCTCGACAAGAGCTCTGAATATGCGTGGGGCATCAGATCCGAGTGATAATCCGGCTATTACCCCTTTAAGAGCCTGGTTGGCGTCAGGCGTACGCCGGCCGTTCATCCAGTCGAGCGCAAGAATTGCACTTTCCCCGGCCGGCAAAGACTCTGCTGCTTTACTCAGCTCTCCGATTATTTTATCCGATACTTCTCTCCTGATCCTGTCCCTGGTCTTTTTATCAAGCCACGTCATTTTCGAAATGATCTCATCAACAGGCCATGATATAAGCTTGCCGAACCAGGCATAAATATCCCCGAAAGCTGACTGACCTGCTTCCAGTCCCAGCATGCCCGGAATGATTGATCCGTCAACCTGTCCGCATATTCCTCTGACAAGTTTCTCCCCTCCTTTTTCTATTGGTGACACGAGCATATCGCAGGTTGAAGTTCCCATTACCTTAATAAGCTGAAATGGTTTTATCTCGCCGCCGACAGCTCCAAGGTGAGCATCAAAGGCTCCAACCCCGACTTTTACGGTTTCAGGCAAGCCAAGCTTTTTTGCCCATTCCCCGGTGATCGTTCCCACAACTACATCACATGGATATGTTTCTTCATACAGGCGGGTTCTCAGTCCGGCAAGCTTAGGATCGAGCTTTATAAGGAACTCTTCGGAAGGCAGTCCGCCGAAATCTTTATGCCACATTGCCTTATGTCCTGCTGCACAACGGCTTCTTTTAATTGTAAGAGGATTTGTGTCACCTGTCAGTAATGCAGGTATCCAGTCACAATGTTCAACCCATGAAAAAGCGCTTTTCCTTACTCCGGAATTTTTACGTATCACATGAAGTAACTTCGACCAGAACCATTCGGAAGAATAAATCCCCCCTTCAAACTTAGTGTAGTCAATCCCTCCCCATGATCCTGCCAGTGTATTTATTTCGGCAGCTTCCTTCACTGCAGTATGGTCCTTCCAGAGTATGAACATTGCATCGGGATCATCCTCAAATCCGGGCTTGAGAGAAAGAGGAGCTCCTTTCTTATCTACGGCGACAGGGGTTGATCCTGTAGTATCAACAGTTATCCCGGAAATATTCCTTATAATTTCCTTGCTCAATCCTTTAATCGCACCCCTTACGGATCTTTCAAGTCCTTCAATATAATCCAGAGGATGCTGGCGGAACTGATTGGCAGCAGGATCACAATAAAGACCCTTTTTCCATCTCGGATATTCAAAAACTGACGTACCGATAATATTTCCGTTACCCGCATCGGCAACAACCGATCGTACTGAATCAGTACCGTAGTCTATCCCTATTACATATTTCCCGGCCATATCAAAAAGATTTATTTTAGACGTTTAATAATATATATCACTACTATCCCAATTAATACAGGTCGCTCCTAGGGAGCTAAAATCATGAATGGTAATTATTTCTTCTTTTTCTTCTGCCCGTAATAGGCGTTCTTTCCGTGCTTTCTTTCATGATGTTTTTTCAGAAGATAATCATCGGCAGGTTTTGAAGTTCCCAGAGTAACGGTATAAAATGCCATACGAGCGATCTCTTCAAGGGCCATGGCATTATGAACAGCTTCCTCAGCATCCAGTCCCCAGCTGAAAGGACCATGACAGTTTACCAGCACTGAAGGGACAGCCAGCGGATCGGATTTTGCCAGCCTTTCAAGAATTACTCTGCCTGTATTAACTTCATAATCATTTTCAATCTCCTGCTCTGTGAGTCTCCGGGTACATGGGACCTCTCCGTAAAAATGATCGGCATGAGTTGTTCCCAGGGGAGGAATATCCTTTCCGGCCTGTGCCCATGCAGCAGCGTATGTTGAATGTGTATGTACAACACCGTTAATTGTTTTCCATTCCTTATACAGAAGGAGATGTGTGGGTGCATCTGTTGAAGGTTTATACTTTCCTTCAACAATCTTACCGTCCTGGTCAAGTACAACCATGTCTCCAGGCTTCATCTTTTTATAGCTAACCCCTGAAGGCTTGATAACTATCAGGCCGGATTTAATATCCCGGGCGCTGGCATTACCCCATGTATGGATCACAAGTCCCTGCTTTACAAGACTCAGATTGGCTTTAAATACTCTTTCTTTAAGTTTTTCAAGCATATATCTTCAATTGATCAGATTATTCCTCCGGAAAGATGATAAAATACTTCATTCCATCTTAATTCTTTTTTAAGCTGCGACAGATCGCATTTTTCACCGATAAGAACAAATTCGATTCCCATCATTCCTGCAAGATCTTCAAGGTATTCGGAGTTTATTGCCATGCTGAAGCCGGTATGATGGGCGCCTCCCGCGAGGATCCAGGCAGCAGCGCCCGTTTTAAGATCGGGAAGAGGTTTCCACAGTACACTGGCAACCGGAAGCTTAGGCATATCCGGACATTTAACCACTTCAACCTCGTTCACTATCATCCTGAACCGGTTGCCAAGGTCAATGACTGAAACGTTGATCCCTTTTCCCGGAGCTGTTTTAAAAACAAGTCTTGCCGGATCGGCCTTTCCTCCTATTGACAGCTGATGGATCTCAACAGCCGGCTTATTCTCAGCGATAGTCGGACAAACCTCAAGCATATGGGCGCCGAGTACTCTCATCCCTTCGGGATCGAAATGATATGTATAATCTTCCATGAAGGATGTCCCGCCTTTCAATCCATCAGCCATTACTTTCATCGATCTTACAAGGGCAGCAGTTTTCCAGTCTCCTTCCGCACCAAAGCCATAACCCTTTGCCATAAGCCTCTGAACAGCAATCCCGGGTAATTGTTTAAGACCGTGAAGATCCTCGAAAGTTGTTGTAAAAGCTTTAAAACCGCCTGTCTCAAGAAATGATGCCATCCCTGCTTCAATTCTTGCTGCCTCCTTAAGAGATTCGGATCCGGCCACTTCCTTTGTCATCTTATATTCTGATGAATACTCCGACAGCAGCTTTTTGACGGCATCATCAGATACCTCGTTAACCGCTTTTACAAGGTCGCCGATCCCGTAACCATAAACAGAATAACCCATTATGATCTGAGCTCCTACTTTATTTCCCTCAGTAACAGCCACTTCTCGCATATTATCCCCAAACCTGGCTACTTTCATATTACGGGCATCATCATATGCGGCAGCAGCCCTGATCCATACAGCTATTCTTTCCGTAGCTTCACTATCCTGGTAATGACCTACAACGACCTTCCTGTTCAGCCTCATCCGGGTGCCTATGAAACCGAATTCGCGATCGCCATGGGCGCTCTGGTTGAGATTCATGAAGTTCATATCTATTGAATCCCATGGAATATCCCTGTTAAGCTGGGTATGGAAGTGAAGAAATGGTTTATTAAGTATTCCCAGTCCCCCTATCCACATCTTTGCAGGCGAAAAGGTATGCATCCATGTTATGAGTCCGATGCAGTTTTCCGAACTGTTTGCCTCTGAGCACAGTTTATAGATTGATTCCGGTGATGTCAGCACCGGTTTGAAGACGATTTTCTGAGAAATCAATGAAGCTTCATTGAGTGACGAAGCGATCTTAACCGAATCGGCAGCTACCTGCTTAAGTGTTTCAGGGCCATAAAGGTCCTGGCTTCCGGTAACAAACCAGATCTCTTTATTTTGTATTTTGTTCATTTGCAGACATTTCAATTTCTACCAGAAATATATATAGAATCCTATAATTACAACTATTATAAGTCCCGAGAACAGCAGATCCCAGTTGTTCCAGCTTGCCCGGGTCAGAGCTTTTTCTTCGGCGGTTGCAGAACCCACATACAATCCCCTGATCGCTGCAGGATCGGCCTTGCGGGTGAACATGCTTATTACTATCATCATTATAATAATCAGGAAGAAAATGATGATTTCATAATGCAGCCAGTTTGCCTGCAGGAAGACCTTGTAAAAGAAATTATCATGACTCAGTCCCGAACCGAAAACCTTGAATGCAAGTCTTGTCATTCCAAGGATGAATCCTGTTAAAAGTCCAATGAAACCTGCCTGCGGGGTTGTCTTCTTTGATGCGATACCGAGAAGGAAAACTGCAGCGATGCCCGGAGCCAGAAGCGACTGGACATCCTGAAGGTATGCATACAGAACTTTACCAAGCCCTTTCATTACAGGGATCCAGAGAACTCCCAGTACCACCACAACCATCGTTGCTATCTTTCCGACTTTAACAAGTTCCTTTTCGGAAGCCTGTGGTTTGTATTTCTGGTAAAAATCGACTGTGAAAAGGGTTGCAGAAGAATTGAAAAGGGAGGCAAGCGAACTCATAAGAGCAGCAAGCAATCCGCCCACTACCAGTCCCTTGAATCCGATGGGCAACAATTCCTTTACAAGAACAGCAAATGCAGAATCTGAATCCGGAAGAGTGATAATACCTTTTGCATTAAGTCCATAGGCTATCATACCGGGAATAAGGAAAATGAATACCGGGAGAAGCTTAAAGGAGGCTCCGAGAATGGCGCCCCTTCTTGATTCTGTCTGGTTACGGCCCGAAAGTACCCTCTGAACAATATACTGATCGGTACACCAGTACCAGAATCCGATTATTGCAGAACCAAGGATTACACCTGTCCAGGGATATTCCGGATCGTGCGCCGATCTCATAAGTTCCGTCATGTTATTTCCATAATCATTAACGGGCACGGCACGGCAGATCTCCATCATTTCACTCCATCCTCCAAGCTTTATCAGGCCGATAATAAGTACTGCAATGGAACCTATAAGGAGTACAGGAGTCTGAAGAACCGAAGTATAAAGAACAGCTTTCATACCTCCGAGTGTTGTATATATCCCGGTAAGCACCACGAGTCCTATGGCGCTGATCCAGAAGAAATCGATCCCGAATATTGATTCAATTCCAAACACCTGTTTGAATACAATACCTCCGGCATATACTGTAACAGCAACTTTTGTAAAGACATAACTCACAAGAGATATGATCGAGAGGACACTTCTGGAGCCTTTGTTATATCTTTTCTCAAGGAATTCGGGCATTGTAAATACACCGCTGCGGGCGTAAAAGGGCACGAAGAACCAGCCCAGAATGAGGATTATCCATCCATGCATTTCCCAGTGAGCCATAGCCATACCGCTCGAAGCTCCTGCTCCTGCAAGACCAACGAGGTGTTCCGAACCGATATTTGAAGCGAAAATCGAGGCCCCGATTGCAATCCAGGTTGCATCACGGCCTGCAAGAAAATAATCCGTTGATGTCTCTTCCTTCTGCTTCAGTACCCAATAGATTATTCCTGCAAGACCGAGGCAAAAGAGCCCAAGAACGATCCAGTCTAATGTTGCCATACCAGATGTTTTAAATTGTTAATAAGAATAAAAGTATGTATGAAGAGGTCCATTAATGATCATACTTATAGGTTCAGGGTTATCTGATCAATGATCGGTGTACCCACAAATCTATTAAAATAATGTTTAACTAGACATGTTGCAGGGTAAAAAAACAAGAACCTCACTGCCATTCCTGCAATGCTTTCTGAATGAAGGCTATGATCTTCTGATTTTCATCCTTTCCTGTTCCGGTAACAGGAAACGGTTCACCAAATCTGAAATAAATATGTTTGCTGCTGTCAAGAGGACCGACTTCCCTTATTATTTTGCCATTACCCCAGAAATCTGTTTTCAATGCTATGGGAACTACCTGAACCCCTGCCTTTTTCGCCAGTTTAACACCCAGGGAATTGAATTCCTCCGGCTTGAATTCAACATTTCTTGTACTCTGCGGGAATATAATAATAGAGATACCTTTCGACAATAATTCCATCCCTCCGGTCATAACCGCTTCCAGGTCTTTACGGGGATCGGTACGCCCGACAATTATTGGATTTCTCGACCTCATTACATCTCCGAACAGCGGATGTTTTACAAGGCTCTCCTTCACAACAAATGTTACCTTCCTGAGAGGTGAAATTATACATGGAAGGATCATTGTTTCAAGTGTACTCATATGATTCGCGATGAACAGTACCGGATCCGGGATCTTTGTAATGTTATCCATTCCTGTTATATGAAAGATACCTCCAGATCTTTCAATAAACCTGAAAATATACCAGGATGAATCGGCCCATTCCCTGTCGCCATACACTCCGCTTTTTGCCTGATGTCTCGTAGTCAGAACGATCCGGGCAAACTTCAATGTAAAGTACAACCTGGTATGGAAAAACATCCTGTCAGCTATGCCCGGTTTCCTGGCGGGAGTATCATAAGATCCCGAATTAAAATATCCTTTCTCCATTACTATCAGTAAATTCAATGTTCAACTTCCATCATTGCTTTCCTGTATTTGTCCATCAGCTCTTTATTCAGGTCAAGAGGAGGTCTGGCACCTTCCGGAAGAAATGATTTATAAGGATGTGTTTTGGAATATTCGGCAAATTCATTTTTTATTTCCGAAAGAAGTTTTTCATCTGTGAGAAGATCCATTGCTGTTGCTGCAATGACTTTTGCACCAGCATTCAGTCCTTTCCATGCAGCGCTTCCATAGCCGGCGGCAACTGTCGACCAGTGGTGTCCGAAGGCTCCGGGAACCCCTCCCGGGAAATTAAGTGTTGCAGTAGGAGCTATGAGTGATACTTCCCCGACATCGGTCGAACCTCCGCCAACCTGAATTGCTGAAGGCTTACCAATGGGTTCCAGCTTATCAGGATAGCCTGTTTCTTTTGCCCCCAGTTCCTTCTGAAGTGATTTTGCAAAGAGTGTCTCCGATTCTGTCCACTCCGGTAACCCGATAAGCTCAATATTTCTCTGGATAGTCTCGGCGAGACCTTTATTTGAATGTTTCTGATGAACACCTGTCAGGATTGTAATTGTATCAAGCCGGGTTCCTGAAGCCAGGGCTGCACCTTTCGCACAATCTGTAACCCGTTTAAATGTATCCTCAATCCTCTCGTCAGTATTTCTCACGTAATACCATACTGAAGCTTTATCAGGAACAACATTCGGAGCTTCTCCACCTTCAAGAATTATATAATGCATCCTGTATGTATAATGAAGATGCTCCCTGAGATAATTAGTTGCAATATTCATCAGTTCGACGCCATCCAGAGCGCTTCTCCCGCTCCAGGGAGCGCCCGCCGAATGAGCAGTCTTTCCCCTGAAGGTGAATATTGCCGAAATAATTGCATTCTCATTAACCCCATACCTGGTACCGAAATTTGATGAAGCATGGTTGTCGATAACTGCGTCAACATCTTTGAAGACCCCGGCCCTTACCATATAAGGGCGGCTGATTATTGTTTCCTCGGCAGGTGATCCGAAGAACTTTATAGTACCCGGGACATTATTCTGTTCCATACTTCTTTTAACGGCAATTATCGCAGCGACTGCAGCGGTTCCCATCATGTTATGTCCGCATCCGTGTCCCGGCGCTCCTTCCACAATCGGGGACTTGACCGGGGTAAGCGCTTTCTGAGAAATCATGGGAAGTGCATCAAATTCCCCAAGGAAACCTATTACCGGCTTACCGGAACCCCATGTCGCGACAAAACAGGTTGGCATACCGGCAACACCCTTTTCCACTGTAAATCCTTCCTCCTCAAGAGCCCTTATCAGGATAGCAGAAGAACGGAATTCCTGCATTCCAAGTTCGGCAAAACTCCAGATAGAATCTGATATAGAACCGAATTTCTTTACTACAGATTCGTCTGTAAGATATTCCAGTGCACTTTTCTTCGCTTTATACATACCGGCCTTCCCCAGCATGTTATCATCCTTATTTTTCTGACCTGAAACCGGAGAAAAAGCATAAAGGATCAAAACTAATATAATACAGATATTTATCCTGGCATTTAATTTTATCATCACAGGCACGATTTAAGTTCAGTAAAGTAACATCGGATTACAAATCTAATATTTAAATCGTAAATTTATCCGGTAAATTTTGACACTATTTATTCAAACTGCTCTGCCAATGAAGCTTCCATTACTGGATTTCATCGTATTTTTTGTTCTCACTGCCGGTAATATTATTCTGGGAGCGAGTTTTTATTTCAAAAATAAAACAACGGATCAATTCACAGCCGGGGGAAGGAAGCTCCCTGCCTGGGTCGTGGGAATGTCTATCTTCGCCACTTTCGTCAGCAGTATAAGCTTCCTGGGGCTGCCAGGCAAAGCCTATGCATCCAACTGGAACGCGTTTGTCTTCAGTCTGTCAATACCTTTTGCCACAATTATGACAATCCGGTTCTTTATTCCGCTTTACCGGGGAATAGGGAACATATCAGCCTATTATTACCTTGAACAGAGATTCGGTGCCTGGGCAAGGATATATGCATCCACCTGCTATATCCTTACCCAGCTGATGAGGACCGGCGCGATCCTTATGCTTCTGGCTCTTCCTCTGAATGCACTTTTCGGCTGGGATATAAAGACCGTAATAATTCTCACAGGGGTGATGGTAATGTTTTATACTGTGCTCGGCGGGATAAAAGCAGTAATCTGGACTGATGCGATCCAGGGGATCATTCTTATAACCGGGGCAATAGTTTGCGCTCTTATCCTCACATTCTCAATGCCTGAAGGACCCGGCCAGGTATTCAGGATAGCTGCTGAAAATAATAAATTCAGTCTCGGCAGCCTGGGAACGAGCCTTTCTGAATCGACCTTCTGGGTTGTACTGATCTATGGTTTATTCATTAATCTCCAGAATTACGGTATTGACCAGAATTATATCCAGAGATATATGACTACAGGCACAGACCGGGAAGCCAAGGCATCAACCTGGTTCGGATCAATGTTATATATTCCTGTTTCGCTGATATTCTTTTACATCGGAACGGCACTCTTTGCTTATTATACGGCAAGGCCTGAGCTGCTCCCGGCTGAGCTCGGGGTTGCAGGAGCCGCTGATAAGGTTTTTCCGTATTTTATAGCAACAGGACTTCCGGCCGGTATCACAGGACTTTTGATCGCATCGATATTTGCTGCAGGGATGAGCACCGTTGCAACAAGCCTCAACAGCACTGCCACGATTGTGCTGAATGATTACTACAAACGATATATTAATAAGGATGCCGGAGAAAAAGCATCAATGAAAGTCCTTTACCTTTCATCTTTTCTTACAGGAACGATCGGTATCTTTATTGCCCTTGCACTTGTCGGAGTGAAAAGCGCTCTAGACGCATGGTGGTCGCTTGCATCAATCTTCAGCGGCGGAATGCTGGGATTGTTCCTGCTGGGATATTTTTCAAAAAAATCAGTCAGGACAGACGCAGTTATCGGCGTGATCATTGGCGTGCTGGTAATAGTATGGATGAGTCTATCACCTCTGTATTTTACCGAAGGAAGAAGCCTGGCATTCAGAAGCCCCTTCCACACCAACCTTACTATTGTATTCGGGACTATGACTATATTCCTTGTTGGTTTTTTGATGACAAATTTGTTAAAAAGAAGAGGATCCAATGCATTAATCGGGAATACCCCCCGTGCCCCCCAGAGGGGGGTTTAAATCCAAAATTATAGAGCTAAGATGAAAAAATTCGTAACAATTTTATTTTGTATAATCTGTGCCATTCAGATTACAACAGGTCAGTACAGCGGATTCGGATGTGTTATTAAGACCGAATTCATTTATCAGCTGCAGGATGTACCTTTTCCATCGTGTCATGCCTCGACGATCATTCAGAACGGGAAGGGACTCATGGCAGCATGGTTCGGCGGGACAGCTGAAAGAAATCCGGACGTTGGCATCTGGGTAAGCCGTAATGAAAAAGGCTCATGGTCAAGGCCCACTGAGGTTGCCAATGGTATGCAGCATAAGGGCAAGCGATATCCCTGCTGGAACCCGGTACTTTTCAATACGGGAAAGGAAATCCTGTTATTTTACAAGGTCGGGCCAAGTCCGTCGACATGGTGGGGTGAACTTATCACTTCTGATGATAAAGGGAAAACATGGTCAGTTCCACGAAGGTTACCTGAGGACATTGCCGGACCTGTTAAGAACAAACCTGTTCTCCTTCAGAATGGAGAATTACTCTGTCCGTCCAGTACTGAAGATGAAGGCTGGAGACTTCACATGGAATTCACATCTGACAAGGGGCTCACCTGGGAACGTACGGCCGCCCTTAATGAAAGGTCAACAGGGGCTATTCAACCCACCATCCTTATACATCCGGGAGGAAAACTTCAGCTGCTCTGCCGGAGCACCGTCTCAAAAATACTGACTGCCTGGTCAGATGATAACGGACGGACATGGAGTAATCCCGAACCCATCTCTCTTCCCAACAATAATTCCGGGATAGATGCTGTTACTCTGAAGGATGGCCGTCACCTGCTGATTTATAATCATCTTATAAAAGGCCGTCATGCCATTCATGCAGCCATTTCAGGAGATGGGAAAGTATGGAAGGCAGCTGCACTTCTTGAAAACGATAAGCCCGGATCTGAATTTTCCTATCCTGCCGTGATACAAACAAGCGATGGTCTTGTTCACATCACCTACACATGGAACCGAAAGCAGATAAAACATGTTGTAATTGATCCTTCGAAAATATCTGAGAAAGAATTTTCAGGTGAAGAATGGCCTTCTGAATAAGGCAGTTACCTGTTGATCAGCGGAAGTATCAGCAGTGTAAGCGATAAGATAACCAGAATACTGACAGCTCCCCAGCCGATTACATTTGAAAACGGCTTGTTTGTATAGGCTCCCATGATCTTCTTATTATTTATGAGGATCATCATGCTGATCAGTACGACCGGCAGAAGGATACCGTTTATTACCTGCGACCATATTGATATCGGAATAAGAGGTGCATTCGGGATAAGTATGATTATCACGGAAATGACAATGATCCCGGTATACAGAATAAAGAATTCCTTTGCCTCATCCCATTTCTTATCTATCCCGGCTTCAAATCCGAATGCTTCGCAAACAAAATACGCGGTTGCCAGCGGTAAAATTGTCGCGGAAAAGATTGATGCAATGAATAGTCCGAAGGCAAAGACCTGTGAAGCAAGGTGCCCGGCAAGAGGACGGAGCGCTAAGGCTGCATCCTTAGCTTCGTTGATTACTATTCCGTTGGGATGAAGAGTTGATCCACAGGCTACAATAATAAAAAATGCAACAACCACCGTTACTATGCAACCTACGATAATATCTGCCATTGTGTACCTGAAATGTTTCATTTTCAATCCCTTCTCAATGACAGTCGATTGCATGTAAAATTGCATCCAGGGGGCAATTGTAGTTCCGACAAGGGCAATTATCATTGTCATACTTCTTGTATTGACCTCAACACCGGGTCTTATAACAGCTGTTCCGATCTCTTTCCAGTCGGGTTTGCCCATTATTGCAGAAATGACATAAGTCAACAGTGATAAACTGAATATCAAAAAGATCCGTTCAGCGATCTTATATGTACCCTTTACAACAAGGAACCAGACCATTACAGCTACTATGGGAACGGATATATATTTTGTAACGCCAAATACTTCCATGCTACCGGCAACACCGGCAAATTCGGTTGTCGTGTTGCCGATACCCGATAATAATAATCCAATGAAAATGAAAAATGTGATCTTTATCCCTGCATTTTCCCTGATAAGATCGGCAAGTCCTTTTCCCGTTACAATCCCCATTCTTGCATTCATTTCCTGGATAACAATAAGGACTATGAATGATGGGATCAGGGTCCAGATGAGTCCGTATCCGTATTCCGCTCCGGCCACGGAATAGGTTGTTATTCCTCCGGCGTCATTATCAACACTTCCGGTAATAATACCGGGGCCCAGGATCATCAGAAAAATCCCCAGCCTTCTGAAAAGATGTTTCCTTTCGAATTTTATTTCTGTCATTACCCCGGATTATTTTCTGCGTTTTCTTGTCCTCCTTTCACTTATAAGGTCTTCAACCACGTCGTCTACGACAACCATACCCTGTAGCTGTTCATTCTGATCTATGACAGGAACGGCAAGGAGATTGTATTTTGAAACAACCTCTGCAATTGCCGATGTTTTCTGATCATCAAGCAATGATACCGGTTCAGACTTCATTATCTGTCCGATTGTCTTTTCGGGTTCTGAAACAACCAGATCGCGGAGATTGAAGGTCCCGATCAGCCTGTCGTCATTTTCCGTAACAAACATATTATACAGTTCAGCGGCTTCAGGTTTTTTGGCTCTCAGTTCGTTAAGCACTTCCTCGACGGTTTTCGTGCTGGTGAACGAAAGATAATCGGTAGTCATTATACTTCCTACAAGATCGTCGTCATATTCAAGCAGTTCCCTTACCTCCTGCGAGGATTCGGCTTCCATTTCCTTCAGAAGTAATTCTGCTTTGTCATCCTCCAGTTCATCAATTATATCGGCAACCTCGTCAGCAGGCATTTTTTCAAAAACATCAGCAACCTTGTTTACAGGAAGGCTTTCAACAATATGGATCTGGGCATCGGTTTCAAGTTCCTCAAGAACATCTGCAGCTTTTTCTTCATCAAGAGCTGAGAAGACAGAGGTACTCGATTTGTTACCAAGTTCTTCTATTATATCGGCAAGATCCGATGGATGAAGTGTATGCAGCCTGGCATAACTCTTCGAAAGCTTTATGTTGAGGTTTGAAAAATCAATAGCCTGGACATCATCCCACAGGATAAACCTGGTAGG
Organism: Bacteroidota bacterium; assembly: GCA_029564935.1. Classification (GTDB taxonomy): domain Bacteria; phylum Bacteroidota; class Bacteroidia; order Bacteroidales; family VadinHA17; genus LD21. The sequence continues at coordinate 1,519 of JAKQPD010000029.1, read as the reverse complement.
TATCTTTATTTTAAAGAAAGATAATAACCTTTTTATCGGTCCGGTTATACCTATTCTCCTCAGCAGTCCCTCAATTCCGATATCAACTGCAATGGCGAAAGTTCCTGATGCCAGTGTAGCCAGCCTTACATCGTTTACTCTCACAAGTTTCCTGCCATTAAGATCAACTATCTGCTTATCAAGGATGTTCTCAACAAGCAGAAGCCCGTTATCCACTTCCTCCCCGGGCAGTTCAACCAGTCCGGTGCATGTAACATTAAGCTCCTCACGGGCTTTCGATATCCTGAAAGTTTTAAAGGAATAGAATCCGGTCTTTTTCCCGACCTTTAGTTTAACTCCGGTAACAAGCTGCTGATTCGGATCTGCCTGTCCCGACGGAACGGCACTTACAAGAAGATCTTTAATTCTTCCGATGGCATCACCATCAGCATCAAATACCTCTTTACCAGTGATTCCGCTTAAATAAAACGTTGTGAGTGAAGTCATGTCACCTCCTTTCTGTCTGATACAGGAGGAGATGACCAGAAATCCGGCCGCCCTTCCGTACCAGGAATTAGTTTATACTATACGCCGGAACATCGTCCATGTTATACTAAAAATTGATTTCGCACGCAAAAGTAAATGCTGCGGGTTAACTTTCCAAATAAAACAGGAAGAAAGTATTTAAAGTATTTAGAGTACTTAGAGTATTTAGAGTTAATAAAACCCGGGGCATCCAGCTCTTCAACTTTAAGTACTTTAAGTACTCTAATTACTCTAAATACTTCTAACTCTAAGTACTCCAAACTCTAAATACTCCAAACTTATACAATCCAGGGCACCACCGCTTTCCGTTTCGTCGGATAGTCAGGGAAATTTGCCCTGTACCACTTATGCGCCCTGATGGCTCTCGGGAAAAGATTGGCGAATGTGAAGACAAAAAATGCCAGGCCAGGGAGAGACCAGGTCATCAGGGCCCAACCTCCCCATTCAATAATTTCTCCGAAATAGTGAGGAGATGAAATATAATTGAACAACCATCCTTCCGGTACAATATATTCCTCTGGACTGATCTTTCTGAAATTACGAAGCATTCTGTCGGCAGTCTTATTGATTATATATCCCGAAATGAAGATTATAACTCCGGTAATGAACTGCCAGGACTTAAACCATAATACATCATAATTATAAAGGTGAAAAACGCCATAACCGTTCACGAATCCGTTAAGGCAGTTAAATATCATTGCCATCAGAACCACAACAACCGGAAATGACTTATCCCTGCCTGACTGTGTAAAAGGATATATGAAGGTCCTATGGATATAATGGATCAGCCAAACGATAAGGAAAATGATCGCCGGAAGACTTAAGCTTTCCGCAGTCAGGAAGAAATATACCATGAGTGCAGGAGAAAGGAATTCCATTATCATCCATGCCCATTTTGCCCTGACTGTCAGGCCCCAGCCTTCGCGCCTGAATTTTCCGTAAGGTGCGGAAATGAAAAACAACAATATAAAAACTATAACCGCGGTGGCAAAGA
>JAKQPD010000436.1 GCA_029564935.1 Bacteroidota bacterium | reverse complement strand
CCTTTTATGACTGCATTTTTAAGTGATTCACCCTCTTTTCTGAGGTGGTTGAAATGAGAGATCATCAGTACATCATTCATTGTAAAGATCCCAAAGAGAGCTATAAATCCTACAGCTGAAGAGACATTGAATGACATGCCTGTAATATTCAGTGCCACCATTCCTCCAAATACAGGGAATGGCAATAATGCAAGCTGAAGCCATGCCTGGCGGAAATATCCGAAGCTCCAGAACAGGAGCAGGAACATAAGAGCCAGGGAAAGAGGGACAATAAGTATCAGACGTGCAAAAGCTCTTTTCTGGTTATCAAACTGACCGCTCCATTTGAGGTTGAATTTTGTATGGTCATATGAAATGTTTTTTTCTATGGCTTCACCTGCTTCCTTAAGGAATGAGGATATATCACGGTCACGCATGTTGATCCTTACTGTAAGGAATCTGCTGTTTTCCTCCCGGTTGATTATTCCCGGGCCTTTGGTTGTTCTGATCTCTGCTATCTGTGATAATGGTATTCTTGCACCGGTTGCTGAGGTCATAAGCAGAGAACCTATTTTCTCGGAAGTTTCGCGTGATTGTTCATTGTACCTGCATATTATATCATAAACCCGGTTCCCGATGAAAACCTGTGATATGGCTTTCCCTCCTATTGCGATCTCTATAAGGTCCGACACATCCGACACATTCAATCCGTATAAAGCCATTTTATCACGGTTTGTTTCAATCTGCAACTGTGGGAGGGGAGGTTCCTGTTCAATGCTGACATCTCCCGCTCCTTTTATTCCCCTTATTACTTCAACAATCTCTTCAGCAATTCTTCTTGCCTCTTCCTGGTCTTCCCCGAATATCTTGATTGCAAGATCACTGTGAGATCCTGCTATCTGATCCATTACCATATCGATGATAGGTTGAGAGAAACCCACACTATATCCCGGCAGCTTCGCCAGATCTTCTGTAAGTTCATTAATAAGATCATTTTTTCTTTTACCTTTTTTCCATTCTTTGTATGGTATAAGCCCTACTCCGCATTCCGCATGGGAAGTGGAAAAAGGATCCGTACCCTCATCATCCCTTCCAACCTGTGTCATTACATATTGTACCTCTTCATATTTCATAAGATGGCTTCTGAGGGTATCTGCCATTTCTTTTGATTTTTCGAGTGTTATTCCGGGAGGGAACTGTACCTGAAGCCAGAGAGATCCTTCATCAAGGGTTGGGAGGAAATCTTTTCCGACGGTTATTGACAATAATATGGTCCCCAGAAAGATAACTCCCAAAGGTAAAAAGATCTTTTTGGGTTTTTCGAGAAGCCGTTCGGTAAACCTGCGGTAAAGGATTGTAATTTTTTCAAGCCATTTATTATGATAAACTTTCTGAGGTTTACGATAGATGGCGAACGCAAGCCCGGGGATCAGCATAAGTGCAACCGCAAGAGCACCCAGTATGGCAAATGCAACAGTGTATGCCATTGGTGAAAACATCTTTTTCTCAATCCTTTCAAATGTAAACAGTGGCATATATGCCATTATAATTATAAGCATTGAAAAGAAGATTGGTTTACCCATTTCAACGCAACGTTTTACTATGTTTTCCTTCTGTAGTTCCGCCAGGGGATTGTCTTCTCTCTTTTTAAGTACGGTCTCGAGCATTACAATAGATCCTTCAACTATTATCCCGAAATCAATTGCTCCAAGAGAGAGAAGATTTGCCTGGATATCTGTAAAATACATGAAAATAAAGGCAATAAGCAGCGAGAGTGGAATTGTTATTGCAATTACAAGTGCGCTGCGCCAGCTTCCGAGGAATATAATAAGTACACCTATCACAAGCAGAACCCCGAAAAGCAGGGTGTGTGAAACAGTATTCAGGGTGGCATTTACAAGATGGGTTCTGTCAAGGAATATATGTATGTTGACATCTTCCGGAAGAATATCATTATTCAGTTCATCAATAGCCCTGTGAACCTCTTCCAGCACATTTGACGGGTTCTCATACCTGAGCAGCTGTACAATTCCCTGCACACTTTCGCTGTATTCCCTCTCCCTGTCGGAGTATCCGAATACTCCTTTTCTTTCGAAATTTCCATATTTAAGTGTCCCCAGATCGCTCAGGAAAATGGGTATTGTTTCTGTGGATTTCACAACTATTTTACCAAGGTCATCCAGGTCTTTGATAAGCCCCACTTCCCTGATAATATATGTAAGATCTCCCCGGTTGAGCATGCTGCCTCCTGCGTTGGCATTATTACTGTTGATGCTCTCAACAACTTCACCAAGAGTGATATTGTATTTTTCAAGTTTCAGCGGGTCGATCTCTATCTGATATTGTGTTGTAATGCCCCCGAAATTCTGCACATCGGCCACACCCATGACCTGTTTCAGCCTGGGTATTATGACCCATTTCTGCAAATCGGTCAGTTCCCGCAGCGGGCGTTCTGAGCTTTCTATTATATAGCGGCAAACCTCACCGGTTGGTGAAGTCAGAGGATTGAGTTCCGGAATTGCTCCAAAAGGCAGTTCAATAAGATTGATCCTTTCCTGAACCCTTTGACGGGCCCAGTAATCATCTGTACCATCCCTGAAGACGAGTAAAATCGAAGAGATGCTGAACAGATTCTTGCTTCTCATTATCTGAAGCCCCGGTAAACCATTCAGTTCCCTTTCAAGAGGAATGGTTATCTGTTGTTCAATTTCTTCGGCTGCAAGTCCCGGAACCTGTGTAACGACCTGAACAGTTACATCTGCAATATCGGGATAAGCATCAATTGGCAGTTTGAACCATGAATATATACCGATAGCTCCGACAAGAACAAAACAGGTCGCAATCAGCACTCTCCTGTTAATAAAAAAACTGAAAAGTCTTTCCATGATCCCCGTATTTACTGCAGATAAATAGCTCCTTCCGCAACAATTATATTACCTGGCTCTATCCCTGAGCGTACCATCAGATTTTTATCAGGCATCGACATAACTGTAACTTCTTTTTTGATAAATATGCCGGGTCCGGTTTGCAGGAAAAGGTAAGTCTTGTCATAATCCTGAAGTACTGAACTTGCCGGGATTATAATTGATTTGTCAAGCTTATGGGACAGCCTTGCCGAGACGAACATCCCGCATTTCAGCACTTGTCCCGGATTATCACATTCAATATATACTTCAACCGAACGGGTTTCTTCATTCATTATATTCCCTATATACACAACTTTTCCGCTGACAGATATGCCGGGCATGCTTTCGGTTAATATTTCTGCCATATCCTGAAGGCTGACAGCGCCAAGATCTTTTTCCTTAACAGAAGCTATTACCCAGATTTTATTCAGGTCGGCAACTATCACAGGCGCTTCTGAGTCAGATTTAATATACTGACCTACAGTAACATCAGCCTTGACTACCTCTCCCTTTATAGGTGATCTGATTATAAGCGGACGGGCAAGATCGGCATCATCCGGTTCCAGATTGTATATTTTCAATATTTCCACGGCTTTCTGGTATTCTTTGACGGCAAGATCGAATCCGAGCTTCGCTTCATCAAATTCCTTTTTTGAACTAATGCCGGACTCCATCAGCTCTTTCTTCCGTAAATAATTCTTTTCAGCCAGATCACGTTCGCGCTCCGCCTGAAGAAGGATCCTGACAGATTCAAGATAATCCGAAGAACTTATTTCAAAGAGCGGAGTACCCGGATTTACTTTCTGCCCGAGTTTTGTGAATGATCTTACAATCCGGCCTTCGAAGGGAACCGCAATTTCTGCTTTATGTCCCGTGATGGGTCTTACAGTTCCGATGGTAGTAAATTGTACCACCTGTTCATTTAATGACACAGTATGCAAAACTATCTTTGTATTTACGGGAGATCCTGATGGAACGAAAATCGTGTCCCTTCTGATCCTTAAATTCGCAGGTTCCGCCTGTCCCTGACCTCTCCTGTTACGATGCCTGTGCTGCACTCCCCTGCCTTCCCTATTGCCGGATACCTGCGGGTCGTTATTCCCGGAATTGTTACAGGCACTAATAATAACCAGTAAGAATATGAAAATTAATCGTTTCATCTGATATTCAATAAAATGTGAAAATGGAAATTGCCTCTGGCCTTGCTGCGTTCAGCTTTTGTTGTTATGTAATCCGATTTATAAGGATATTTAAGCAGATATCCTGGCCGGCGGGCCCCTCAGGAGGTATGGTGAAAGATTATTTAATGCCGGAAGAATAATATGTGGTGATGTAAATATTTCCCGTAACAGGGGTAATATTGCTGAGATTAAAAAGTAAAAGATTATTGCTTCTGAAATGATGTTATCAAGTATGCAGACAAGAAGGAATCCGGAATCATTGTGAGTATGAACAGGCTTACCATTCGGATCAGATTTGAAGGGATGTGAATGAACAATAATGTTCCCGTCATGCAGGTGAGTATGATCAAAGAAAGTAGTGCTTGCGAAAAAACACAGAAACAGTATAAGAAAGAAACTTCCGGAGATATTTATTTTATTATGTTTCACGTGTCTTTAAAGAAAAGTCGTTCAAATATAGGTATTATTAATAAATTTGATCTGTTTCAGAACATATATCAATTTAATAAAGTGTCACTTTGAATATTTTGAATTATGAAAATATCGATACTTACCGACAATTGTGCAGGAACCTGGACTACTGCTGCGCATGGATTATCCTATCTTATTGAATATGATGGCAAAAGGATCCTTTTTGATACAGGGCAAAGCGATCTTTTTCTGAGGAATGCCGGAATTATGGGTGTCAGTATGGATAATATGGATATTACGGTACTCAGTCATGGCCATTTTGATCACGGGAACGGTCTCAGCTATCTCACGGGTGGCAAACTTCTCTGTCATCCCGGATGTTTCGTTAAGCGTTACAGGAGGCAGGATAATATTTCAATCGGATTAAAAAATTCAAAGACTGAATTGTCGTCAAAATTTGACCTGCAGACCACAGATCAACCTCTGAAGATAACTGAGAATATTTATTTTCTTGGTGGGATTCCCCGGCTGACAGGTTTTGAATCGCAAAAAACCTCATTCGTCTTTGATGACGGATCTCCCGATTTTGTAATTGACGACAGTGCACTTGCATTAATAATGCCCGAAGGCCTTTTTGTTGTAACAGGGTGCGGGCATTCGGGAATTGTAAATACATTGGAATATTCACGAAAAGTAAGCGGTATCAACAAACTTTACGGTATTATGGGAGGCTTCCATCTGAAAGAGAATGATGTTCAGACGCAGGAGACAATAAAATACATAAAAGAAAACAAGCTTACGTATGTTTTACCTTCACATTGTACGGAACTTCCTGCTTTATGCGCCTTTCATAAAGCATTCAGCATCAGCCAGTTAAAAACCGGTGATATTCTAACCTTCTGACTTCCGACTTAAAAAGAAAACACTCCCATCCGCTTCCCGGAGGACCGGTTACTCAGTTGCCTCGGTTTTCGCGACTATCGTTTCTGCAATCTGTTCAAAAGCAGTAACTACAGCTTTATTTTTCTGGCTGAAAACACTTAATCCCTGTTCTGCTGCTTCACCAACTTCCATTACCAGTGGTATCTGACCGAGGAGATCTGTATTGAATTCTTTAGCCAGTTTCATACCACCGCCTTTTCCAAAAATATAATAGAATTCATCGGGATGTTTTTCCGGAGTAAACCACGACATATTTTCAATAACTCCAAGTATCGGGACATTCAGATCAGGATTAGTGAACATTGAAGCTGCCTTACGGGCATCATTAAGCGATATTTCCTGCGGTGTAGTAACTATCAGTGCGCCTGAAATATTAAGTTTCTGGGCTGTGGTAAGCTGTATATCGCTTGTTCCCGGAGGGAAATCAATTATCATATAATCAATATCACCCCATTGTGTATCGCCAAGCAGTTGTGTAACCGCTTTTCCGGCCATTGGTCC
>JAKQPD010000007.1 GCA_029564935.1 Bacteroidota bacterium | reverse complement strand
TATCCCTCGCAGCTCAGTGGCGGTATGCGTCAGCGTGTCTCAATAGCAAGGGCTTTTGCATGCCATTCCAATATAATATTGATGGATGAGCCCCTGAAAGGATTGGATATTGCACTGAAACAAAATATGATCAGATCTTTTGCCCGTATATGGAAGACCGACAGGCGTACAGTAATTTTTGTGACTCATGATGTCGACGAAGCAATAATGCTGGGAGCGGAAATAATGGTAATGAGCCGGCCGCCTGTAAGCATCGTGGAACATGAAAACATTATTGAGCTTCCCGAGATCCGCCTGCCCGAATCGGATCAGTTCAAAAATCTCAAACAAAAACTGATCAAAGCCCTGGGTTAAGAGGATCAGAATTTTACCTTGTATCTTTTTTCCAGAGTTTCTCTATCTGCTCCAGAGTTTTCCCTTTAGTCTCGGGTACTATTTTCCAGACAAATATTACTGCTAAAATGCAAATAATCGCATATATCCAGTATGCAAATCCATGGTGGAACTTTTCAACGAGCCAGATATTGTCATCCAGCACGGGGAATGTCCAGGAAATAATAAGATCTGAAATCCAGACCGTAGCAGTAGCAACTGACATCGCACCCCTGATAGAATTTGGAAAGATCTCGGATAAGAGTACCCACATTACAGGCCCCCAGCTCATGGCAAAGCCGGCAATATATATTAAAATGAATATAAGGGCAGTTATACCCATACTCTCCTTATAGAAAGCAAACCCTATCATCGTCATTGCAAAGCTCATGATCAACCCGCCAATTATAAGAAGAGGTTTCCTGCCAAACCTGTCGACTGTAAATATAGCGACGACTGTAAATATAAGGTTGACAGCGCCTACAAGGATAGTCTGCAAAAGTGAAATATCAAGGCGCGTGCCTGTATTCTGGAATATTTTCGGGGCATAATAGAGCACTACATTTATACCGATCATTTGCTGAAATGCCGCCAACAGGATACTGATAACAATCACAAGTCCGCCAAAAGAAAGCCAGGGAACAGATCTTCCGGCAACTGTTTCGCTGATCTCTTTCAGGTCGGCCTCAGCCTCCTTCTCACCAACTGTTCTCTTTAATACTTCCAGAGCCTTTCTGTTTTTCTTTTTCAGGGCAAGGTATCGTGGTGTTTCCGGTATGAAAAAAAGTAGAATTATAAAGATCACAGAAGGAATAACTCCCGAAAAGAACATCCATCTCCAGCCCATTGTCATATTCCAATGTTCATCACCCTGTTTTGCTATGAACCAGTTTACAAAATATACAACAAGGATCCCCAGCACAATTGCAAACTGATTCCACGACACAAGTTTACCGCGGATATCCGCAGGTGCAATTTCTGAAATATACATTGGCGAGAGCATTGAAGCCAGCCCTATACCAATACCTCCAATTATTCTGTAAAAGATAAAAGATATCAGAGGTTGCATTCCGAAAATGCCCATTTTTTCGGGGAAAGCAGCACCAATACCTGATAAGATAAACAATGATGCAGCCAGTATCAACCCCTTCTTTCTTCCCAGTGACAGGCTCACAAAACCGGCAACAGATCCTCCGATGATACATCCGATTAAAGCGGCTGAAACAGTAAACCCGGTAATGGCATTGACGTTGTTCATTGTAACAACAGGGGAATTGCCAAACTGCACCATCAATACAATGGCTGCCAGGATAAACATTATTGTACTGATAATGAACCCTTTCTTCCAACTGAACAATCTGATAAGCATTCCGCTGACAGCCAGACCTACAATAAATACCGCAACGGAAATTGTGATCCTGTAACCTGTTATTACTTCTCTTGCCTGGCCGATGTTCTGAGTCATCGGTTCGACAAAAAATTCACGGATGGCTTTTACTGCACCCGATACAACGGCTGTATCATAGCCAAAAAGCAAGCCCCCAAGCGTTGCGACAAGAGTAAGCCTGTAGATGTATGAAGAGTGTTTCCTTTCCTGTAACATTCAGATATCTTTATCAAACGTTATGCCCCGGACTTTATGCCTGATTGCAGAAAATCTGATCCTTTTTTCAGACCTTTTTCAGGACCTTATATAGCTCCTGTATCTCGTTTGTAAGATTACTCAGCAAGCGGTTATTGTGATCCGTGAATCTTGCAATAACATACTGAGTATACAGTTCCAGATTATCCTCAACATTTTTTACTCCCGTATCTTTCAGGAAATCAGTCTTAAATTCATTAAACCTGTTTTGAGAACCGAAATAAGCCATAATTAAAATATTTAAACAATTAAATTAATGAATATTCATATTCTACCCCTTTGTGCTCTTTGTGTTTTCCTTTGTGCCCTACTATATAACTCACCCCTAAATCCCCCAAGGGGGACTTTTGAGTCTGAGCGCCCCCCTGGGGGTAAGGGGTGGCAAGAAGGGCAGGAGTTATTATAGTTGATGTTCCTGAGTTCTCTAAGGTGGTACACTTTGTGGTTAAGTAAATAAGTTTCAAAAAAGCAGGATTCACAACATATATGAATTATGAGGCTTAAAAAATATGAAATATAAATCAAATAAATTAAATTTGATATGTCCGATAACCGATATAAAAAGGACTAAAGCGACATTTTCTGTTTATTTGCCCGATAACACTTGCTTTCAGTCAGTTGCTTTTAAATATTATTATGAGAATCTTCAGCCTCAATATAACTGTTTTCTTTCTCCTGTTAACGGGTATAGCTTCAGCAATATCAGCTGATGAAACAAGTGCCGGGAAAAAAGTAATTGCTATTTCACTTGATGCGACCATTAATCCGTCAACAGCTGAATATATAAATTCGGGTATCAGGATGGCAGCCTCAGAAAATGCAGAGTGTCTTATAATAAAACTCAATACTCCCGGAGGTTTATTGAAATCAACCAGGGTAATTGTATCTGATATACTCGATTCTCCAGTTCCTGTTGCCGTATTTGTTTTTCCGGGAGGATCCCAGGCTGCATCAGCAGGAGTATTTATAACTCTGGCAGGGCATATAGCAGCGATGGCCCCGGGAACAAACATTGGTGCTGCTCATCCGGTTACAATGCAGGGAGAACAGGATTCAATAATGAATGAAAAAGCTACAAATGATGCTGCAGCTTTCATAAGGACAATCAGTGAAAAACGTGAACGTAATGTACAATGGGCTGAAGATGCGGTACGGAAAAGCCTCAGTATAACGGAGACCGAAGCCCTTAAGGCAAATGTGATAGATCTTACTGCTGTATCGGTCGAAGATCTTCTGGATAAAATAGACGGAAAAGAAATTTCACTGAGTTCCGGAATGAAGGTCTTACAAACCAAAGATGCAGCGGTAACTGAAATCGGAATGAGTCTCAGGCAAAAGATCCTGAACCTAATAAGTGATCCGAATATTGCTTACATATTCCTTATGATCGGAATATACGGGATCATGTTTGAACTTTACAGTCCCGGAACAATCTTTCCGGGCGTCATAGGCGGGATCAGCCTGATCATCGCATTCTATTCTCTGCACACACTCCCGGTGAATTATGCCGGTCTGGCCCTGATAATCTTCGCGATCATTCTGTTCATTGCTGAAATAAAAATAATAAGCCATGGGCTGCTGACTATAGGTGGAATAATATCGCTGACCCTTGGTTCAATAATGCTAATTAATATGGAATCAACTCTTGAAGTGTTCAGAATTTCCTGGCATGTAATCCTGGTATTTGTAATACTCACTGCTGCCTTCTTCATTTTTGCTATCGGTTTTGCCATTAAGGCACAAATCCGGAAACCGGTAACAGGAATTGAAGGAATGACCGGTGAAAGAGGTGAAGCGATCACAGATCTTTCGCCCGAAGGACAGATAATGGTGCATGGGGAGATATGGAATGCGGAGTGTCAGGACGGACCTGTAAGCAAAGGGACAAAAGTAGAGGTGATAAAAGTTTTAAATCTGAAATTATTGGTTCGTAAAACAACATAAAAACAGAAAGGATCTATTATGGAGCAGTTAACTTTAACATTACTTGTGGCGGGAGTTATTTTCCTGCTGTTCATTCTGGCTAGTGCCATAAGGATATTACGTGAATATGAACGCGGTGTGGTTTTTCGCCTTGGAAGATTCATTGGAGTAAAGGGACCCGGATTAATTTTACTTATACCTGTGATTGACAAAATGGTAAAAGTAAGTCTGAGAACTGTAGTATTGGATGTACCGACTCAGGACGTGATAACAAAGGATAACGTCTCAATCAAGGTTAACGCCGTAGTCTATTTCCGGGTAATACAACCCGACAAGGCAATAGTGGAAGTGGAGAATTATTTGTTTGCAACTTCTCAGTTATCACAAACCACTTTAAGAAGTATTCTTGGACAATCAGAACTTGATGAGTTACTTTCACAACGGGATAAAATTAATCGTGAACTGGCAAAAATAATTGATCATCAGACAGAGCCCTGGGGCATCAAAGTATCGAATGTTGAAGTGAAACATATAGATCTCCCGCAGGAGATGCAGCGTGCAATGGCAAAACAGGCAGAAGCCGAAAGGGAACGCCGTGCGAAAGTAATTCATGCCGAAGGAGAGTTTCAGGCAAGCCAGCGTCTGGCTGATGCTGCTACAATAATTAGTTCAAACCCTGCGGCTCTTCAGCTTCGCTTCCTCCAGACACTGACAGAAGTGGCATCGGAACAAAGCTCAACAATTATTTTCCCTGTCCCTCTTGATATAATTTCAGCCTTCCTGCCAAAAGAAAAGAAATGAAAGGGATTTTGATTTAAGCCGGGTATCCTTGAGATCTGAAGCGTTTATTGAGCGCCTTGTACAAGTTTTGAGTGAAAATACGTTACTCCGTCTATCTTGCTCATGTTAAAAATCCTGAAACCATGAGAAATAAGAAGTTCTTTAACTTTATTTTCATTTAAATTACGGTCAGTTTTTGAATCCAGAAAATTATTGAATCTCTTTACCAGGCGCTCAAATTTCTGAACCTTCGATCCATTCTTTGCGGCACGATTACTGTCTGAAAAACAACCCAGGAAATTGGTTTCCGGGGGCAGAATCCGGATAAGACTGACAAGAAACTTATCCAGATGTTTAATGAGATTCAGCTTCTTCATGTTAATTATGGTCCTCACATCCCTGAGATCATTCTCACCGTAATAATAATGGTTCCTCGCTGAAAGGATGATCAGATTGGGATCGTTATTCAGTCCTATCTGATTCAGATAATGATAAAAATTAACATCACCATCGGCGACAAGGCTCAACGGAGAAGGATTCAGATCCTTTTCTTCACCTGATGGCCGTGACGGTGCAAAAGAATACACCTGACGTTCGATATTAAGATTTTTTGCAACTTCCATGTTCATATTATTTAGCGAGACCTTCTTAATAATCTGTCTTCAGACCGGCTGTCAGAACCAGACCTGGACAAGCACCTGATTATCATGCTGAAATTCACTTACCTTGTACCAGACATCCTTTTCATTTTCAATCTGATACATCCAGGTTCCAAAAACACCGGTTGCCTGGTACAGCCTTCTCAGATAAAGCCTGTCACCCTTTGAAAAATCACATTTCCGGGAATATGCCGATATCTTACCATATACACTATCCTGAGTGGTCTTGATCCAGATCAGATGAGGCGATCCGAATCCCCCGGGCTTTGTATGCCTTGAATCGAGAAAATCACCGACATATCTTCTTGTAACAAATAACTCATCTTCAGGCAATAATCCTGATCGCTCGATTGTGGCGCATGATATTACAAAAAACAGTAAAAATATAATTCCGGCTTTTTTCATGATCATCTATCTGTATGACCGGCTGGTTCTTTTCCGGCTTGTTTTAAATTTATCTGGTTTCGTAAAATCCTTTACCCTGTATGAGCTGCATGCCCCCTTCTGTTTCCGGCACTGCTGCTTTATCTCTCTTTTTATTTTTACCGGTTTCAGATCATCCCCCGTATAAGCAGAAGCTGTTATTGAAATGAACAAAAGGAAAACTAAACAAGCCCGGTTCTTTATAAATGCTTTCATCTTTTTGGTTTATAAAAATCTTCAGCAGTCAGCTGCATGTAAAACTGTAGGTAAATTCCCAGCCGTTCTCACGAAGCCACCAACGTAACGACTTTGCAATTTTCCTGCGCCGGATAAATATCTTACCGGTTGCTTCCGATTTAATCTGATAAACTGTTTTCATGACTATTGGTATTGCTGATATCAAAAATAAGGCATCTGAAACTGCATTGCAAGCATTTGATGCCCATTTGATGGGCAAATGCGATGTATATACTCCTCCTTAATCAAAAATATCATGCCAATGGCTGACACATACACCTGACTGATAACCACAATGATGCTGTTCGTCAAAAGAATGCTGAAATTGACAGGATATGCTGTAAAAGGATGCAACCTGAAAGAAAACATATTTTATCCCATTGTTTATCAATAATATATAAAGTATTTTCAAGGGGGATCATAAAACCGGCTGTTTTGACCAAATGATTGTTATTGAGGATATAATAATCATGTTTTGGATGACTTTACTTTGACGGATCATAAAACAAATTAGTTTTTCAGTTTTTTACACCCGCCATGAAGAGAGAAAGCTGAAAAATCAGCTTGGTGTTCAGCTTTTTCTGATCCGATCCTTAAGGGGATAGCCGTCAACTTAAGTCTCACTACAATTTTTTGCACACCTGCTGTAATGACAAAAGCGCAAGTATAATATTGTCTAATTTACAAATTGTTGTCATTAGCAGAAGTTTTTGAAATATTAGTTTCCCCTCCTTTTTTTAAGGAGGGGAAACTTATTTAGTTATATACCAGATATTTACAGTAGTTTTTATGATTAAAATATTCCTTAATTAACGGCTTTGCCTCAAAGGGAGAAAGCTGAAGAATATTTTTCTTCATTCTTAATTCGATTGTTCTTCATTCTTACTTCAAACAATTAAATTTTAATTACCTTTCTTATCTTTGAGACTGAAGTGGCAAGCTTTTAAAAGTGCATAATCAAGTCATCAAATACATTTTTATGAAATCTTCATTCATACAAATCCTGACCGGTATAGTTCTGTTCGTGTCTTTGAGTCAGATTTTAGCCGGACAGCCGGATACCGGTTTCATTCCAGCCGGTTCAAACAT
>JAKQPD010000005.1 GCA_029564935.1 Bacteroidota bacterium | reverse complement strand
ACTTAAGATCGACCCTGCAAATATAGATCACGAGATGATCAGTGAACTTAAACAGCTCATAAGTGAAAACAAAGGGGAAACGGAGCTCAGGTTCATGTTCCTCGACAGTGAAGACAAAATATCACTTCCGATGTTCTCCCGAACCCAGAGAGTAAGGCTCAATAATGAGTTTGTTGCATATCTGGAAGACCACCCTGCAATTGATTTTAAAGTTAATTAGCTATCTTTGGCCTCTGGAATCTGAATCATTTTAAACTTGTAAATATGGCAATTGAAGTAACTGACGGGAATTTTGATGAAATAGTATTAAAATCGGGAAAACCGGTTGTTGTCGATTTCTGGGCTGAATGGTGTGGCCCCTGCAGAATGGTCGCTCCGGTCATGGAAGAGATCTCCAGGGAGTTCTCGGACAAGGCTGTTGTGGCTAAATGTGATGTTGACAACAATCCGCAGGTGACATCAAGATTCGGAATCAGGAATATTCCGACCGTTTTGTTTTTCAAAGACGGCAAAGTTGCCGATAAACAGGTAGGTGCAGTGCCAAAGAATAATTTCGTCAATAAACTCAATGCT
Organism: Bacteroidota bacterium; assembly: GCA_029564935.1. Taxonomy (GTDB): domain Bacteria; phylum Bacteroidota; class Bacteroidia; order Bacteroidales; family VadinHA17; genus LD21. Next base: position 4,893 of record JAKQPD010000005.1, on the reverse strand, counting down.
CTTCTCTGACAAGGTTCCGGTAACCGGACAGAATTAATCAGGAATTATGACAGTATGCGTCTTTGCAGCTTCGAGCAGCAGAGTTGATCAGGAATATTGCAGGGAGGCTGCCATGCTTGGATCACTCCTTGCCGGTGCCGGTATTGATGTGGTTTTCGGAGGAGGAGGGATCGGCCTGATGAATGATCTTGCAGACGCAGTAATTGAGAACGGTGGCAGAATAACCGGTGTAATTCCCGCTTTTATGCAGGCCGAGGGCTGGGGTCATACCGGGGTGACTGAAACTATTGTCACCCGCGATATGAGCGAGAGAAAGAAAAAAATGTTCGAAATGTCCGATGCGGTTATTGCATTACCGGGCGGCGTAGGAACCCTCGAGGAACTTACTGAAGCCATCACGCTAAAACAGCTAAGCCTTTTCCATGGTCAAATACTGATACTGAATACCCGCGGATTCTATGATTCACTAATCGATTTCATAGACAGAATGGTCGATTCGAACTTTCTCAGAAAGGAACATAAGGGAATCTGGAAGGTCGTTAACACTCCTGACGAGATAATGGAGGCCCTGAAGAACAATAAGGGAGGAGATGAGGAATGGCGAAAGATAGCCAAAATCTGATCATTCAACTATCTGAATTGTCTTGTAACAATTTTTATTTTGAGTAAAAATAAAAATCCCGACTCCGTAGAACCTGCCCCGCCATAGCGAATAGTAGTCAACCTAAAGAGTTTTGGGGAGTAAACTTTCCCCTCCTTTTTTTAAGGAGGGGAAACTTATATATCTACATACCAGCTAATTAGAGTAGTTTTGATTACTAAAATATTCCTTAGGTTGACGGCTATGCGCCAAAGCGGGAGGAAGCTTTTGTTTCCAAAACTCCGTTTACAATAATTTCAAGATTGCTTCCGGAATATTCCGTACGGGATTTTAAAATACCTGTAACCGACGGAGCAATGATCCCCGAGCCGAATATGACCCTGCCTGAAAATATTCTCGCTTCATCCCATAAACCTTCCTTAATAAAGTGATTCAATACGCTGGCTCCGCCTTCAATAAATAATGACTGTATGCCGGCGTTGTAAACGTATTCTGCGACCTGGAGCGCTGAACTTCTTTCCCGGTCAAGAATGACTTTCTCACAACTTAATGAAGCATATTTGTTATGGGTAAATACAACTGTCCTTCCTTCAGTCCTGAAAACTGCAGAGTTATCATCCAGGCTTCCTGAGCTGGTCAGGATCAGCCTCAGAGGATCATCTCCCGGCCACAACCTTAAATTAAGCATCGGATCATCTGTCCTTACTGTCCCCGCCCCCGCCAGTATCGACTGTTCCGCTGATCTCCAGATGTGAACCAGTACCCTTTCAGCATTTCCTGTAATCCATACGGGCCCCCGTTCGCTGATCCTGTCTCTGTCAACATCAATGAAGCCGTCAGCGCTCTGCGCCCACTTAAGAATTATATAAGGCCTTTTCTTTTCATTAAATGTAAAGAACCGTCTGTTGATCCATCTGCACTCCTCTTCAAGTACTCCAATAGTTACATTACAACCCGATCTGATCAGCGCTTCAATACCTTTTCCATTCACTTTATCACTTGTGTCGGCAGTACCGGCTACAACTTTCTTTATACCTGCGCTGATTATTATCTCAGTGCACGGAGGTGTTCTGCCCTGATGATTACATGGCTCCAGGTTAACATAAAGAGTCGATTCTTTCAGCAATTCCCGGTCAGTGACAGAATTTATTGCAATTCTCTCCGCATGCGGTTGTCCTGCCTTCTGATGGTACCCCTCGCCGATTATGGATCCGTTATGGACAATGACCGATCCCACCATCGGATTGGGACAAGTCCTCCCTTCAGCCTTACCTGCAAGATCGAGGCACCTCTGCATGAATTTTATATCTTCACCGGAAGGCATTCGTTTTAAAATGCTAATTTTGATAAATGGGTGTTAATATACAAACAATAAAGGAAATCCGGTTTTATCTGAAAAAGGAACTTGAAGAACTCTACCCTCTTCACGAGATAAATGCAATGTCGGCTATCATCCTGAAAGATGTCCTGCAATCTCCCCACCTGCATAATCTTGCACTTTCTGAAACACCAATTCAAAAAAAGCATGTACAAAGTATTACCCGTATATGCAGGGAGCTTAAAAAAGGAAGACCGCTGCAATATATCCTTGGATATACCGAATTCTATAACTGCACTATACGGGTGGATCAGAATACTCTGATACCCCGTCCCGAGACTGAAGAGCTTGTCGACCTGATAATCAAGGAAAACAGGGGATTCACAGGCACTGTGATGGATGCAGGTACCGGATCGGGATGTATTGCCATAGCTCTGGCAATAAATCTCTCCGGGACAAAGGTAACTGGTTTCGATATTTCAGAAGGAGCAATAAAGAAAGCAAAGGAAAATGCATCTCTTAATCACGCAGAAGTGACATTCCTGGTAGCTGATATTTTCGATCCCGCTCCGTTCTTGTTGAAAAATTCCGGAGCGGGATTGCTGAATAATCCCGGATTAATTGTTAGTAATCCCCCCTATGTACGATCGTCTGAAAAGAAACTGATGGCGGAAAACGTTCTTGGCCATGAACCACAGGGAGCACTCTTTGTACCTGATTCTGATCCGCTCATTTACTACAGGGCTCTTGTTAAACTTGCATCAGCTATCCTCGTTCCCCCGGGGAAAATATATTTTGAGATCAACGAAGCAATGGGAAAACCAATTTGTGAATTGCTTACAACATCGGGATATATATCCGTGGAAATCATAAAAGACCTGAATAATAAGGAAAGAATCATAAAAGGTATAATAAATGAATGATAAGAGCCTGTATTCAACCCTTCTGGCGAATGCTATGGCGCTTTGCTCGAAAAGGGAATACTGTACAGATGATATAAGGACAAGGTTAAGATCGTGGGGTGCCGGAGAAACAGACATAGAAAAGATATTAAGCACTCTTGTCAGGGAGAATTTCCTGAATGAGACCCGTTATGCTTCGGCATTTGTAAGGGATAAATTCAACTACAATAAATGGGGAAAAGTGAAGATCGCTGCTCATCTGAGGGCAAAGCAGATAGCTCCCGGAATAATAACTTCAGCGCTGAATCTGATCGATGATGAGTTATATCTGAGAACCATGAAGGAGATCATCACGGCACATCGCCGCCATATCAAGGCAAAAAACCAGTTCGATCTGAAGGGAAAACTCCTGAGGTTCGGGCTGTCCAGGGGATTTGAAAGCAACCTGCTCTATGACCTTCTCAACGATCCTGAATGATTAACCGGAAGCCGGACGCCGCACGCCGGTAGCCGCATGCCGCATTCCGCACGCCGCATGCCTAACGCCGGTCATATCCATTTTATGAGATACACCATAAATGGCATAAATGTGATCAGGAATAAAACGGAAGAAGCTGCAATATCGAATATGATAAGTTGCATAGCTGATTCTTGATCTGCAATGTAGGCCCGTGAAAAGAATATCCTCATAAGCAGCTGGCAGACGAAGAACAGAAATACTCTCATTCCGTTACTGTTCCAGTCATAAGCCTCTCCGATCCTGCCTCTTAGAATAAGCGAAAAACTATGTGAAAGGCCGCAAGAAGGGCACTCCTGGCCGGTTATCTTCTCGTGAATACACGGAACAGGATAATTGTCCTTATCGGGAGAAAAAACTGCACTGTATAAAAGGATCAGTAATATTATCCCGGCAAAAACCAGATTTATTACCAGGTAAGGTTGGTTGAGCAGTTTATTCCCGGAAAATTCAGCAGTTTTATTTTGGATCAACGGTGATTGTATCATCATCAGATGTTTTACCTGTTTCCAGTTCCTCGAGGGTCTTTTCCCTGTCTTTTTTGTTTACACCTGTACTGATTTCAATTTTTTCATCTCCGTTCCGGATCCTGATATCAATATTTGCATCTTCGAGATCTTTCAGTACATCATCATGTACCTCATTAACGATATTCTCGATCTTGTTGGGCCATTTATCGGCTTTTCTGGCAATTTCGCCCGCTACAAAGATCTGTGAGAACGAAATCAGGGTAGCCACAACACCAATAACAAGTCCGGCAACCAGGAGGCCGCGGGGAGAATCACTTCGTGCCGCCTGTGAAAGTCCTACTGATGCAAGCACAATGGCAATTATTCCCGGTATAACCGCCATAAGCCCTACACAGGGAATAACTGCCAGAACAAAAGTAATAATAGCTGTAATGATAGCTGCGACACCCAGGTTCTGTCCTCCCGGTCTCTTTTCAGGCTGCCCCGGCACTGACGCCGTTCCGTTGAACTGATTCGGATTCGTGCTTAAATCTTCCATGGTATTTCTAATTTTTATTTGCTTCCTTATCCAGGATATTTACCATATCCTGTTCTAAAGACGTCAGAGGAACTTCAATGATGCGTCCGGCTTCAACATTATTTTTATAAAAAATGAAAGTGGGGACTCTCATAATATTCAGCTTCTCATATTCTCCTACCGGGGCGATCTTTTCATTGTCGACTCCGATAAACGTAATCTTTTCAGCAGGGAAACCCCACAGGTCGATGATCCTCATAAAACGCGGGACCTCCCTCCTGCTGTCAGGGCACCAGGTTCCCAGAACTATCCTTATCGTAATTTCATCCCTGCTGATATTCTGAAGTCTGGTAATGAATGCCTGATCAGGCTGATAGCTGTCATACCCCTTTGAGTACCATTCCGAATGAGGAGGGATCGCCATCCGGTCCCTGCTGAAATATCCGAGTAACCAGGTTGTCTGTTCCATAAAATTTGTTGAATATCCTGTTGTAACATTTTTATCGGAGGATACCGGTGGTGCTGAACTGCGCTGTGCCGTCCTGCATCCGTAACCAAAGCTCAAGAT
>JAKQPD010000427.1 GCA_029564935.1 Bacteroidota bacterium | reverse complement strand
ATGTCTGAATCATCAATCTCAATGTAATTGCCTGTATCGTAATCCATACCATCCCAAGAGAATACAGATAAAGGGAAGATGAGAATTAATATTATGATAAAGCAGATCAGATGGGTTCGCGCCGGTGTGCAACTATCAATGCTGATTATTTTCATAGAAACCTTGCATGAAAACTGTTAATTTCCGTATATTGTTTAACGCTTTCCGCATCTTCCTGCCTTTAAAGCTTTTTTCAGATCAACAAGGCTTGCAATCTCACCGTCACAGCTGTTCCATATCAGATTCAGTTGCATAGTGATATGGGCATCAGAGTTATATACGCAAGGAATATTATGCTCTTTGAGCCTTATATAAAATTCTTTTTTCTTATTTGAGGGTATGTTCTTGCATTCCACGGCATCCAGACCTGTTTCAAAGAGTTCGTCATCTGTGTATACGTTACCCCGTCTGAAAGGATGGGCGGCAATAGCCAAACCTCCCTGTTTATGGATCTCTTCAACTTGATTTTTCACAGAAAGCCGTCTGTCAATTTCCTTCTGGATGCCGATTGCCAATAAATGGACTTTTCCCGTGACTTCCATGCCCGGTAGGCACAGCAAGCGTTTTTCTGCCAAACACTGGGAGATCACATCATTACATAAAGCTGAACCGCCAAATTTATGATCCGTGACAGCTATGAATCCGAAGTCCAGAGTGAGGGCCTGTTGCACCATCTCTTCATAAGTGTTCTTTCCATCCGAACAGGTGGTGTGTATGTGGAGATTTCCGCGAGTCTTGATCGTTGTCATGGATGGCGGTGATTCATCTGTAGCCTTTATAAAATCTTTTGAGCAGGAACTGCCGGAAATGATCAACATGGCCAGCAGAATGGAAAAATGGTAAATGTGTTTAAATCTTTTATGCTTCATTAGTATTGATATAAAATGCTTAATGCAATGATGTATTGAGCGGCATAATACAGGATATGATTAACTGCAATAAACGGCCTGGAATCTTTATTCTGGTAGTATATGCCTATGA
>JAKQPD010000391.1 GCA_029564935.1 Bacteroidota bacterium | reverse complement strand
CAGTGATCCGCAATGCATCAAATACACTTGTAGCTGATAAGACCATAGGAATGAAAATAAGCATTTTAACCTGTCCTATTCATAAATAATATTAATTCCTTGTTTACCTTTGTGTTACTTAGTGTTTACCTTAGTGTTACTTTGTGGTAAAAAATCGTTAACCACAAAGGAACTCAAAGGGTTACACAAAGGTTCACAAAGTTTATGAATTAGTCAGGTTAAAAAGCTTTTATTAATCTTATATTTTATTTTGGAATATTAACTACGTATTAAAAAACGTATTAAAAAACGTATTATAATACGTAGATATGATTTTCTCTTTCCTTAATTTTTTATTAGTATGCCAAAACATATCGGAATAGTTGCTTGCAGTTACGAAGGAGCAGCATTGTGTTACAGGACGATCTGCAACGAAGGATCGTTATATCTGGGTGAACATGCCCATCCTGAGGTAAGTCTTCATAATCACCCTCTGAATGAATATATGAAATTCATAAACAGAGGTGACTGGGAAGGTGTGGCGGAGCTGATGCTTTCATCAGCTGAAAAGATTCAGAAAGCCGGTGCAGAATTTTGTGTCAGTCCCGATAATACAATACACCAGTCATTTATGTCTGTAATAAAACGGTCACCCCTCCCCTGGCTTCATATTGCGGAAGAAGTCGCAAAAATCGTGGAGAAAAATAAATATAAAAAAGTTGGTATCCTTGGCACGAAGTTTTTGATGGAAGGACCTGTTTATCCTGATGTTTTTACAAACCGGAACATTAATTATTCCATACCTTCTGCGGAGAACAGGTCAAAAATTAATGACATCATTTTTAAAGAGCTTGTATATGGAAATATATTAGAAAAATCGAGAAAATATCTTCTTCAGGTTATTAATGAGTTAAGATCAGACGGATGTGATTCAATCGTCCTTGGATGTACCGAAATACCCCTGATTGTACCTCCTGAAGATTCATCTTTACCTGTACTGGATTCCACAAGGATCCTGGCACGGGCGGCTTTGATGTATTCGTTGGATCGTGATTCGGATTTATTTAAAATCACAAGGGATCCTGTAACCTGACCTGCTTCCCTGAAGTATTCTTACTTCTTGATTCTATTGTTCTTCCTTCTTCCTTCGAATGTTCTTCATTCTTAACTCATTCGCCGGGTCTCAAATTTGCCCGTGAGCCTCACTTTAATCCACTCCTGAACTGCCTGATATACCCTGTTATAATAAGATACTGAGCAAGCAGATAAGTTGAGATGATCACTACTGATGAGCCTGTGAAAGGATGGCCGAACTTATTTATTGCCAGGGCTGAATCAGAAATCAGGAACAGAATGGCACCGGTCAGGACAAGCCAATAGCTTAAGGCATTTACCTTCTTAAGCCGGTTAATTGCCCCTGTCAGCATTGTAAGGATGACAACAGTATAGATTATTACAGGTATCATCATATTTCCCAGGTCGTTATGCAGATAGTATATTATTCCTGCACCAAAAAGCAACACCGGTAACAGCAACCAGATGCCTTTTCTGTTAATATAGTTTTCCCCCCGGGTCATAAGGAATGTTGTCAGATACATAACATGTGCCAGGAGAAAGGAGACAAGTCCGGGAATAAAAAGATCAGCTCTCTCACTGGGCATCTCCAGTAGCACATCCCCGGCCCAGGAAAAAAACAATCCTGCGATCATTAGTTTATGTAGAAAATTATCCCCCGGCTTCAGGTTTACAATAAAAATAACCGCCAATACCGGGATCATAAGGGTTTTAAGGATGAACGCAGCAGGAAATGAAGGATAGTTCTCCATTAACAGGAATAATATCCCGATAACGAAGAAAATGATTGAAAGTACCAGGGTTCTCATCTTAGAGTCATGTAAAAGATAAAGATAATGAGAGTAATGGTTTCTTCCCCAGATATTGAAACAAAAAATTAACTTTAAGTTTTATTATTCATACCCTTTGTGTATCCTTTGTGATCCCGAATAGATCGGGATGAGCGACTTTGTGGTTAAACAACAATGCTTGCTTAACCACAAACTAAGGAAATCACAAAGAGCACAAAGAATTACAGTAATATTATGAACATTTTAAATTAATCGGATTTACTAGATTTTTGTATACTTTAAAACTATTTTAAATGAAAAATCTTTCAATTATTTTATTATTCCTGCCACTTTTTTGCGGGTGCCAGACAAAAAACCAGCCGGTTATTGATCAGGAATTTAAGCAACCATTTCATTCCTGGGCTCCGACGCCTCCAATGGGATGGAACAGCTGGGATTGTTTCGGACCAACAGTTATGGAAGATGAGGTTAAAGCCAATGCCGATTATATGGCAAAGAACCTTAAAAAGTACGGTTGGGAATATATTATTGTGGATATAAGATGGTATATAGAGAATGATCATGCGGGAGGATATAACCAGAAGGATCCGGTTTATGTTATGGATGAATACGGACGACTGACACCTGCTGTGAACCGTTTTCCCTCGGCCGCAGGAGGAAAGGGCTTTAAGCCGCTTGCCGATTATATTCACAGCCTTGGTCTGAAATTCGGGATTCATGTCATGCGCGGTGTTCCTGTAATGGCTGTTCAAAGGAACACTCCGATTTATGGGACCGGCTTAAAGGCACAGGATATTTACTCCCCCGAAGATCAATGTCCCTGGTTGAAGGATATGTATACAATAGTTGCAGGTAAGGAAGGAGCTCAGGAATATTATAATTCAATCCTCCAGCTATACGCATCGTGGGGTGTCGATTTTGTGAAAGTTGATGATCTTTCCGGTCATCTTGATGAAATTGAACTGGTCAGAAATGCAATCGATAACTGTGGAAGGCCGATCGTATTAAGTCTTTCTCCATCCGGTAATAAAGTTGAAGACGCTGATTTTTTGAGGGATCATGCAAATATGTGGCGGACAACAGGTGATTTCTGGGATAACTGGCCCGATCTGAAAGATGAGTTTGAAGTATGTAACAGATGGTCATCATACGGAGGTCCCGGATATTATCCTGATGCAGATATGCTGCCTTTGGGGCGTATAGGTATAAGAGCAGAAAGGGGAGAGCCCAGATGGTCACGGTTCACTAAAGATGAGCAATATACTCTGATGACTTTATTTGCAATCTTCAGGTCACCGCTGATGTTCGGAGGGGATCTGCCCTCAAATGATGAGTTTACTCTTTCACTTATCACCAATGAAGCTGTTATAAATGTTAACCAGCGCAGCAGGAATGGCTGGCAGTTATTCAGGGATAACGACCATATCGCATGGACCGCCGACGATCAGGTAACAGGAGATAAATATCTTGCTATATTCAATGCATCGGATTTGCCGGGCAAAGCAGCTATAACAGTTCTTTTTGAACAGATGGGACTGAATGGAGCTCATAGAATAACCGATTTATGGACTGGTGAAAAGCTGGGGAAATTCAGAAAATCATTTACCGGAGAGATCAATCCTCATGGTGCCGGGTTGTACAGGATAGAATAATCTTTTCCAGCCATTTTTATGTACTTTCTTTGCTTCTCCAAAGAAAGTACCAAAGAAAGGAGACCACGGGCTATAAGTTTACCCTCAGCCTCCGCCCGCTACACAGGCCGGCCCTGGCTGGCCTCCCGCCACGGATTCGGGTAAACTTCGCACAGCCCGTGGACAGCCTACGCACAGGGCCGTTACAAAGGACTTGCTGAAATCAAATTCCTTAAACTTCACGCTTACGTTTATTCCGTGGTGGCAGGAACATGTCACCCCTACGGGGTTCAGGATTTGATAGGAATATGCCTGTTACTACAAACATATCACTGCTAAGCGGTTAAGGATCTAAAGAGAATACCTGCGGCTACAAACATGTAACTGCTTAACGGTTAATGATATTATGAAAATACCTGCGGCGACAAAAATATCGGCTCAAATCGGCCAGGTATACTCAGTGTATGATTGAATTTAAGGTTACATATTCCGCTTTTATTTTAGTATCGGTTTCCTATGATAATAATGATTTATGTTTTGCATTATTTATCATAAAATGATTATATTTGCAAAATAGAGTACAAATATTTCTATGGGAAGAAGTAACAATTACCTTTTACACTGGATTGAAAACCTTCAGGCACATGGGAAGAATTCATTTTCTTTAAAACAAGTCAGGGAAAATTTTACAGATCTTTCTCATGAGGCTATTTCACTTAATCTGACCAGACTTTCAGGCAAGAAGAAAATAGCTTCTGTATATAAGGGTTTTTATGTAATTATTTCACCTGAGTATTCACTTCAGGGAATGGTACCGCCGATATTGTTTATAGATTCTTTAATGAATCACCTTAAGCATCCATATTATGTTGGATTACTCAGTGCTGCTTCTTTATATGGTGCTGCTCATCAACGTCCCCAGGAGTTTTTTGTGATTAGTCAACTTCCGGCTATACGTTCGGTACACAAAAAAGGTAATAAAATCAATTTTATTGGAAGGCTGGTTATATATGAAAAATTTCTGGAGAGAAGAAAAACTCCGGCAGGATATGTAAAAGTCTCAAGTCCTGAGCTTACTGCTCTCGATTTGTTACAATTTGAAAGACATATAGGGGGCTTAAACAGGGCAGCAACTGTACTTGATGAATTATCAGAATCTATTAAAGCAGAAAATTTTACTAGAGATCTTATTCTGTCTGTGCCAGTTGTAATGGTTCAAAGGTTAGGATATATTCTGGAACGGATATTAAAGAAAATTGATTTGGCGGAGATATTATTCCAAAAAATCAGTAAGGAACACCCGGGCTTAAATAGAAGACCATTAAAAGCAGGCTGGCCGGTTAAAGGTTACAGAACTGATCCAAAGTGGAACCTGATCATTAATGTTGAAATTGAAACTGATTTATGATTCCGCTGGCATATCTCATTGAATGGAAAAATTATGTCCCCTGGAAGGATCCCGATATGGTTGAACAGGATCTTGTTATCTGTAAAGCACTTGTGGAGATCTTTAATGACCCGTATTTATTTGAAAACCTGGCATTCAGAGGAGGAACCGCCCTTAATAAGCTTTATCTTCATCCTCAATCACGTTTCTCTGAAGACATTGATTTAGTGCAGATTAAATCTAAACCTATAAGAGAAACAATAGAGAGATTGAGAATACAACTTGGATTTCTTGATCTGCATCAGGTCCGGCAAAAGCTTAATAATAACACTCTTGTCTTTAAATATGATTCAGAAAACAATCCGGGAACAAAATTAAAACTGAAAATCGAGATTAATTGCAGAGAACATTTTTCTGTTCTTGGAATTATCCGGAAAGAATATATGGTCAGGTCTGAATGGTTCAATGGTGATTGTTCACTGAACACTTATCTTCCCGAGGAATTATTAGGTACAAAACTGAGGGCATTATATCAGAGAAGAAAAGGGAGGGATTTATTTGATTTGTTTAAAGCCATGATCTCTGTTAACATGGAACCGGAAAAGATTTTACTCTGCTTTCACGAGTACATGAAATCTTCTGTTAAAACATCTCCTACAAGAAAACAATTTATCCAAAACGTGGAAAGCAAACTAACTGATGACGAATTTGTTGGTGATATTAAGGCTATTATTCGTCCTGATGAAAACTATAATCCCTGTAGGGCATGGGAGCTTATTAAAGATCAAATAATTAAAGAAATGTAGATTAATGGTATAAATACGCTCAATTTTATCAGAGGATATCTATGAACTACCTGATATATAGGTTTAAAAGTCCAAAATATGATCACAAATCCCGATGTGGATTTAATAAAAAAATATAATGGTCACTCATAATGTACTTTCTTTGCTTCTCCAAAGAAAGTACCAAAGAAAGGAGACCACGGGC
>JAKQPD010000353.1 GCA_029564935.1 Bacteroidota bacterium | reverse complement strand
GGTGATCTTACAGGCTGGAGCCATCAGGGCTATATGCCCAGGATAGCGACAGTTTATGGAAAAGATCCTTCAAAGATGCCATTTGATTTCACCGGAGTGCTGGGAGCGATAGCACCACGGGCTGTTTTCATAAATGCTCCGCTGAATGACTCAAATTTCGAAGTATCTGGAGTCCATGATTGCGTAAATGCAGCATTACCTGTCTACAGGCTGCTGAAAGCCCGGGAAAATCTCATTATGATGAACCCCGATGCAGGCCACGATTTCCCGGAAGATATAAGGAAGGCTGCCTATAAATTCCTGGATGAAAAATTAAATATTGAATAACTAAACCAAATTATGTAAGTCGGATGATGTCTTCATTCTCAGTCATATGCGGTTCTACCGAGGGAGAAGAAACCATTAAAACATAAGCATTTTTGAATGGAACCAAAGATATTGAAACCGCTACTGCATGCCATTGTTATAATACTTGCAATTAACTCAGCATGTTTTCGGGGAAGCGATACTGAAAATAAATTCTTTTCAGAAGATTCACTTTTTGTGAAAGGGATCCCTGAGCAACCGGGTGAAGATTCCTGGAAATTCGTTGAGGATCTTAAGTCACCCTTATGGACAAAGCATGATTGGATTAAATTAAAGCCAGGTGAGCCTTATGCTGACCTTTCTGAAGGAATCAGTCTGACAGCAGGTTTCCCTGACGAAAAAAACCGCCTGAATACTGCTTATGAAGATATGAAATCTTTTCTTGCTGCCGGAGGTGTTAAATCTGAGGATGGTAAATATATTATTGAAACAGTAAAAGATGCTGAACTCACCGGAGAATCTTTCAGGATCGATGTAAGGCAGGAAAAATGTATCTTAACAGCCGGTGATGCTGATGGCATACGAAGAGCTATCTTCCACCTCGAAGACGAAATGCTCAGATTAAGGGCAGCCAATCTCCCGCTGGGGCAGTCTGAAAAACATCCTGTGATCCTGAAACGGATATCGCGCTGTTTTTTCGGTCCCATTAAACGCTATCCTAAAATGCGCGACGAGCTCATGGATGATGTGGATTATTATCCCGGTCAGTATCTGAACCGCCTGACCCATGAAGGTGTAAATGGTCTCTGGCTGACAGTAGAATTCCGCGATCTTGTCGCGACAACATTTACTCCTGATGCAGGCAAGGACGGTGAAAGAAGGCTGGCAAAATTACGGCAGACTGTTGAAAAATGTCTTGACTACGGAATAAAAACCTATATCTTTTGTATTGAACCCCGTGCGTGGGAAAAAGATGATCCCGTTATCAAAAAATACCCCGAACTCGCGGGCGCTCCTGCCGGCAGTGGGAATTTCTTCTGTCCCATGAGTAAAACCGCATATGATTATCTTTACGAAACAGTAAATAAAATCTTCAAAGCAGTGCCTGAGCTCGGGGGTATGATAAATATTACCCATGGCGAAAGAGGCACCACCTGTCTGAGCTCACTGTCATGCACATCAGAATACGAAGGTCATATAAACTGTCCGAGGTGTACAAAACATCAACCATGGGAGATCTTATATGCATCTTTATCAGCCATGGAAGAAGGAATGCATGATGCAGCTCCCGAAGCAGAACTGATAAGCTGGCTATATATGCCTCAGCCCCAACGATTTTTGACAGGCGATCCCTATAGTCTCGGTGAATGGGTTTATGATCTCCCGGCTCATACACCGGAAAGAGTCGTTCTGCAGTTTAATTTTGAATCAGGTGTTTCCCGCACTGAATTTGGGAAATTTCTTGTCGGAGGAGATTACTGGATATCAAAACCAGGGCCAGGTGACAGATTTGAACGGATAGCAAACATTGCCAGGGAAAATGGTACTAAGGTATCCGCAAAGATCCAGACAGGGAATTCACATGAAGTTGCTACAGTACCTTTTGTTCCTGTTCCATCATTATTATATCGGAAATTCAGGGCAATGAAAGAACTCGGAGTGACTCATACAATGTTATGCTGGTATTTCGGCAACTATCCCGGACTGATGAATAAAGCGGCAGGTTTACTGTCAATGGAACCTTTCCCTGAAAATGAAGATCAGTTTTTACAAAGCCTTGCTTCAGTTGACTGGAAAAAAGACGATGTGCCGGAAGTAATTGAAGCCTGGAAACTCTTCAGTGAAGGCTATGAAAATTATCCTCTGGTAAATCTTTTCCAGTATTACGGACCTGTTCATGATGGTCCTGTCTGGCCTCTCCTGGTAAAACCGGCTGACGTCCCTCTGGCTCCGACATGGCAGATCGCGTCGAGCGCCACACGTAAGCTATGGCCTCCGAGCGGTGACAGAGTCGGTGAGTGTATCGGCGATGTTCTCACTCTTGAGGAAGTTACGGAATTGTGCAGGAAAATGTCAGAGTCGTGGGATAAGGGAACAGAAATACTTCAGGGATTAAAAAATAAATATTCGAATGAACCTGTGAGACTACTTGATATCGGTGTTGCGGAAGCGCTCGGTTTACAGTTCAGAAGCGGATATAATATACTCCGGTTTTATGTCCTCCGCGAAAAAATGTTCAGAATGGAAGGCCGGGAACGTCTTGATCTGCTCAGCCAGATGGAAAAGATAATAAGGGCAGAGATAATCCTCGACAAACAACTTCTTGCCCTTTCCGAAAAAGATTCAAGGCTCGGATTTCATTCTGAAGCTGAAGGTTATAAATATTTTCCTGAAAAGATCAGATGGCGGATGGAACAATTAAAGAGTCTTCTAAGAAATGATATTCCTGAGATACAAAGGATGATCAGGGAGGATCAGCTTCTCTTTCCCGAATACACAGGGAAAAAACCGGAAGGAGCTGCATATGCCTGTAAATCATTTGACGACCGGGGATGGTTAGAAAACAATTTTGAAATACCTGTAAACATTGAATGGCAATCATTCCCTTACGGCTCTGATACATCAGGTATTAGCTGGGCCTCACTTTCAGGCAGGGATGCTCTGTATTTCTTTGTATCGGCTGACTATAAAAGCAGGAACAATGAAGTACCTTCACCTTTTTCCGGTGTTGAAATAAGGATAGAGCCGGAACGACTGTATCCCGCGGGCCATTTTGAGTTTTCACCACCGGATAAGACAGGCAGCGGCGATCCTGTTCATATAATCGGATATCCTCTGCTTTACAGGGGAAATTTCAGGGAATATTCTTCTGAAGGGAAAAATTATATTGCAATGAGAATACCATTTGAAAATATTAAACTTGACAGAGAAAATTTGCATCCGTTAAGAATGGATATAATTGTCAGACACAAACAGGGCGGAGTATGGTCGTGGCGCCCCTCCAATCCATTAACTTCAAGACTCATTCTTGGTTCAGATAATCCGGCTGATCCGGGCTGGCTCATATTTTAAAATAAATCAAGTATAAAATGAACAGAAATAATTCATCAATTTTTAAAAATGCAATTGCACTATTGTCAATTGTGTCAATAAGCATTCCGACTGCCACTTCACAGATAAAATATACCTCTGTTGATGAGAAGAAAGATGCGGGTATGGGCATTGAACGTGTGGCAAGGTTCTTTACACCTGTATACGAATCAAAGGTCGCAAAAAGTGATAATGAGATCCGGTGGGTACAGATTGATCTTGGTGAAACCAGGAAGATCGACGGAATTAAGCTCCTTCCCAGGGTAAATCCCTGGGGCTATGTTTCATCCATTGGCTTTCCTGCAAGGTTTAAAATAGAAGTATCAAATGATAAAGATTTCGGCACTTCCGTGATGTATGAAAACCGGACAAGGGAAGATTTCAGGGATCCTTATGATGAAGTCATAACATTTAACGGGAAAGAAGCATACGGAAGATATATACGTCTTACAGCTCTGCGTCTTAGGCAACAAAGACTGGCTTTTTCGAAAATTGCCGTTCTGTCACACGGAAAGGAAATCTCTGCCGGTTGCAGTGTTTCTGATTCAGAATCAGGCTATCTGGCTGAATCAGTTCTGACGCGTCCCGACAGACCTCTGGGAGAAGGAGTCGTGACTGATAATCCTGAGAACATAATTCCTTCTGAACAATGGAAACCTGTTGTTTATAAAGCTCAGGCTCCAAAAGGCGGTGTTAAGATCGGAGAAGGACTGTTCAAAAAAACAATGGAGAACAATATAAGCTACCTGATGAACTCCTTCACCTTTGATGAACTGGTAAGAAATTTCAGGGTGAAAGCAGGTAAACCGGTTCAGCCACTTGAAGAAAGATTGAATAATTTCTGGTTTGTCGACCTTCCGGGACAGGAAGCAGGAAGATTCCTGATGGGAGCCGGCAATACCCTCCGGTGGATTGAGAACCCTGAAATGAGGGAGAGAATGAATAAAATAGTTGATGTTATTGATGAGTGTAAAGAACCGGACGGGTACATAATGGGATATCCGAAAAACAAGATCTTCGCGGGTGAATATGGCGCCTATACAAGATCATGGGTAACACACGGACTGATCGAAGCCGGTTATGCAGGAAATGAAAAAGCTTTTCCTCTTCTCAGAGGATTCTATGACTGGTTCAATACTTCAGTTTATCTGCCCGAGATGCTCAGAAGAGCAGGTCAGGGCACCCAGGGAATAATTCCTTCCACACGCGTATATTTCAGTCCTGTCGGAAAACCTGCTGACATTCATGTGGTTCAGCAATATTTCCAGGAAAATTACTGGATGGAACAGATGGCTGAAAGGGATGTAAGGTCAATCTGGCTCTATCCTTATGACAGACCTCATAATTACCTTCTTACAGGGATTGAACCATACCTTGATCTGTATCGGGCAACCGGTGAGAAAAAATATCTTGATGCTGCTTCCGGGGCATGGGATCTTTATCACGAGAACTGGGAACATATCGGAGGATCCATTGCAATTTGTGAAGGCACTGATCTTTATCCACCCAAATCATACTATCTGCATCGTTCAACAGGTGAGCTGTGCGGCAGCGTTTTCTGGTCCTTCCTGAACCAGCGGTTCCACCTTCTCAATCCTGAAGAAGAAAAATATGTCGCGGAAATTGAAAAATCAATATATAACAATCTTATTGCCAATCAGACAGGTGACAAAGGCATACGCTACCACTCGGTGCTTGTCGATCACAAGGACCTCAATAACCGTCAGCCCTTTGCAATGAGCACCTGCTGCGAAGGCCAGGGAACAAGGATGATGGGCGCTCTCCCTGAGTTCATTTATTCAATAGCCGATGATGGAGTATATGTTGATCTGTTCGCAGCATCCTCAATCAGTCATAATACAAAGGCAGGGACAATAAAGCTTGATATGGCGACTCAGTTTCCGTATTCAAATGATGTTACATTGAAGATCGGCACTGATAAACCTCATTTTTCAAAAATAAGGATCCGGATCCCGTCATGGGCATCGAAAAAAATGCCTGTAAAAGTCAACGGGAAAGTTTTTATCAGTGGCGCCCCCGGAACATATATTACAATCAACCGGCAATGGAAAGAGGGTGATGTGATATCGTTTTCACTTCCTGCCTCTTTCAGAATGACAAAATATGAAGGTTCCGAGAAAGAATATATTGGCCGTTCAGCGATTGAATACGGACCTGTACTGATGGCCTACGTCAACATTAAAGGAGAAAAAGAAAATCTTATTCTGCAATCAGACCGTGAGAAACTCCTGAAGAACCTTACAGCCATTCCTGGTAAACCTCTCCATTATTCTGTAAAAGGTATCAGTGATTTTGAGATAATGCCCTATTTCGAAGTTCAGGATGAACCGTTTACCTGTTTCCCGTAAACTTTAAAAGAACCTGCGAATGAAATTTTCTTATGCTTCATTGCTGATCTCATTTCTTCTGATAATTTTCTTTTCAGATTGCAGAAATCAGTCTGAAAGAG
>JAKQPD010000255.1 GCA_029564935.1 Bacteroidota bacterium | reverse complement strand
GTTTGTTGGTGCCTTGCCGCAAATGACCAGCCCTCCCCAGTCACCATAACCACGCTGTCCTTTCGGTTTATCAGAAGTAAATATGATGGGTTTGGCCTCAGTACCCTGTGCCATTATTTTTGAACCTCTTTCGATTATCAGTGCACCCTTGGTACCTGAAACACCCTTGATTATTGTTCCGGGTTCAATGGTTAATGTTGAATTATTCTTCACATATACAAATCCTGAAAGGAAATATCTTGCATTTGAATACCACCTGGTATCAGAGGTTATATCACCTGTTACAGTTATCTGCTGTCCGTTCGAAGGGATAACTGTAACCTCACAGGTAGCTTTGAGCATATTGTTATCATCCGAGGTTGCTGTTATAGTTACAAATCCAAGTGCCACACCAGTAACAACACCATCAGCAACTGATGCAATGTCAGCATTGCTTGATTCCCAGGTTATGTTTTTATTTGTTGCATCTATTGGATCAAATACTACATTAAGATTCAGTGTTGATCCCACCATTACCTCTGCTGTGACCTTATCAAGTTCAATTCCGGTTAATGCAGTATCTTTTTCGCATGATACCGCTACTCCAGTTAATAAAGCGAATAATGTCAGAAGATTTTGTAAACTTATAATTTTCATTTTTTTATTAATTAATTGATTATTTACCATTTGCCATGAATACTCAATACCCCTGCGCCGTTGCGCCATTGAGCCCTTAAGCCATTGCTCAGCTGTGCCGTTTTACCTCTCTGCCGTTGTACCGTCGTACCGTTGCACCGTTGAGCCGTTAAGCCGTTGCACCGCTGTGCCGTTGAGCCTTTATAATTTTACCGACAGGCCAATGCTGAAATACCTTCCCGGATAATATATCCTTGTGTACTGAGTACGGTTAAACTCTTTCAACCCGGATTCTGATCCTTTTGTGTATGTGTCCATGTTTACAACTGCATTTATTGACTGCATATATTCAGCTTTCTCATTAAGCAGATCTTTTATACCACCTTTGATCTCAAATCTTTTACCAATGACTTTGCTGATCGTGAGATCAATAACATTCCTTGGCATTTCATATATATCAGGGATATCTTCCCATTCATTCGGGGATGGACGGCCGACGGCAATGATCCTTTTTCCTATAATATTATAAAGGACACTGATCATTAAACCCTTATTTTCACCCTGATAGTACAATCCTGCATTAACAATATATGGTGACTGTCCTTCAAGAGGTCTGTTCCTGGAAAGTGATCCTTCGGGAAAAGTAACCCGGCTCCTGATCAGTGAACTGTTCAAAACCAAAATAAAATTCTGCATTCGTGGTATGAAGCCGAGGGATTTTCTTAATTCGGCCTCAATGCCTGTGCTATATGCTGATTCAACATTCTCGAATGAATATTGGTTGGGATTGTTCCCAAGGATGATCTGCTCGATAGGATCAAGGAACTTCTTATAAAACACGCCCACATTAAATGTTTCTCCGGGACCGGGATAAAGTTCGTATCTCAGGTCAAAGTTGTGTATATACGCCTGTCTGATATGCGGTGCCCCGTATATGCCTGCATTTTGCTCGAAATCAACATAGTAGAATGGTGCAATCTCCCTGAATTCGGGGCGGTTGATAGTCATGCCGTAAGCCAGTCTGAAAAGATTCTTATCATTAAAATTGTATGCGATATTTGCAGAAGGGAAAATGTTGATCGTATCCCTGTCAACATTCACCTTTACTGACGATGCTTGTTTATAGCTTGACAGAGTCTGCCTGTTCTTTTCAAGCCTTAAACCGGCATAGATATTAATTTTGGTCAACAGCCTGGCACGAGTAGAGATATAGCCGGCAATCTGGTTGTTGCCTGCCTTGTAGGAATCTGAAAGTGCAGTTACTTCTGTCAGCTTTATACCTGTTGTAAGATTTATGTTTTCATCGGTAAAAATTTGATCAACCGGAAGATAAGTCTGCCCGAATATTGATTCCTGACTTCCTTTGGCATATCCGAAATTACGTGCATGAAAGCTCCTTGCTTTATTTTCAAAATAGAATCCTGCCTTGATCTCCGGTTCGAAACCACCCAGGCTGAGCTGTTTTGCAAGATTTACGTTTGCTGATATTGTCCTCTCGTTAAGATTTATCCACATTCTTGATTGCGAAGAAAGATCAGCCTGGTCAGAGAACAACATCATATATTTTGTCGGATCGTCTTCGTCGCGTAAATACCTGTATCGCTTTGTATCGGGTTCGTTTTTAATTGAAGAAGCATATCCGAGTATCCAGTCAAGTTTTGTTTTGCCTTCATTAAATTCATGTTCTCCCGCCAGTTGTCCGGCATAAATTGACCTGCTTAAATATCTTAGTTCCTCTGATCTTATGAATCTGCCATTGTTATACCATTCCCTCCCCTCCCTTATTATATAACGGGAAGTGCCTGCCTGATTGAAAAGATTCCTGAGTTCAAGCTTTGTGGCTTTCCCTGAATAAAGTGAAGTATTATTCATGATCACTACTCTTGCTGAGTTCGAATATTGTTTGTCTGTGAACTGGTTGAGAAAAGAAGGTTTGTCTGAAGCGAAATCATAGATTGAGTAATCTGTATTTTCGATCTCCTCGGATATGTTTGAAAGGCTGTATGTCACAGCTGTAACATTCCCCAGGATATTATTTCCCGATGTTACTTTGCGGTTCAATACTGCCATAAATTTCTGATCGGGATAAGCCCTGACCGGTATCGCTGACCAGTTGTTGTTTAATTCCCTTGCAAGCAATGTGATCCTTTCTCTTACAGCCGGATTGGTGGCAAATTCATACTGATTCAGATGAGCCGGCATCTTTTCAGGCAATGACCTTGTTCCGTTGTCAAAGCCTAACCAGTCGGTAGTTTCGGAGACAGGTTTCTTAAAATCTCTGAAAGTGGTGTTTCCGCTTATACCTGTGCTGTATGAAAAGAATACGCCATTCTTCTCAGGCAGGTTCTTTGTTGTTATTCTGACAAATCCACCTGAGAAATCTGAAGGAAGTTCAGCGGCTGGTGATTTAAAAATAACTATATTCTCAATCATAGAGCTGGGTATAATGTCAAAAGAGAATGACCTGACATCCGCTTCGGTACCGGGTGTAGCAGCATTATTCAGCCATACATTGTTATAGCGCTGAGAAAGTCCCCTTACCACAAGAAACCTGTTATCTATAACCGTGATCCCGGGAACTCTCCTGACAACTTCAGAAGCGTCCTTATCAAGTGTTTTCGATATCTGCTGACCTGATATACCGGTTGAAACGAATGTACTGGCCCTGATATCGGTAATCATCGAAATCTCGGTATTAGTCTTCCTGACAGCAGTTATATTTATGTCGCCGAGGCTGATGAGATTACCCTCAAGTACGATATTTACTGAGGTTGATTTCCCGGATTCCACAACGACACTATTAATTATTCCCGGATTATAAGAAACATACGATACCTTCAGGTTATATATTCCTGCCTTCAGGTTGTTAATTATGTAATTCCCGTTAATATCTGTTATGGTTCCGATAGTTGTACCTTCAACTTGAACGGTTGCGCCAATAAGATTTTCTGAGTTTGCCTTATCAGTTACTGTCCCCTGGATCGAGCCGGTCTGGGCAGCCAGCAATCCGGCTATCATAAACAGAATGATTGATGAGTAACATTTCAGAAGTTTTGCAATTTTCATATTTTTTAATATTTAATCACTGCAAATATCTGAATATTAGATAATACTGTTGGTTACGAAATAATAAAGGTTTATTTAATATTATGTTACAGGTTTATGATTTTTGTAACCAAATTGTAATATCATTTTTACAGGAGAGAGATTAACTTTGCATCAAATCAGAAACAGATTTTACTGAGACGGCATAAAACTAAATTTGATATTGATGGATTTGACGGGAAAAAAGATTTTAATTGTTGATGATGAAGAAGATCTTTGTGAGATCCTTCAGTACAATCTTGGTAATGAAGGTTATTCTACAGAGATTGCTCATTCGGCAGAGGAGGCTCTTAAAAGATTGCCGGGTGATTTTGATCTCTTGCTCCTCGACGTTATGATGGGACAGATATCAGGATTCAGGCTGGCGGATATACTCCGCCGGGAAATTAAAAGTAGTGTCCCGATCATTTTTTTGACAGCAAAGGATACTGAGAATGACATTCTCACGGGATTCAGCCTTGGCGCTGATGACTATATCGCAAAACCATTCTCCGTAAATGAATTAACGGCAAGAGTTAAAGCAGTTTTGAAGCGAACACATAAAGATAAGTTAAAGAATCAGGGGTTATTGAAATTCGGGGAAATTGAACTGGATACAATCCGCAAAAGGCTTATTCTTTCCGATGAAAAAACTGATCTGACAAGGAAGGAATATGAAATTTTAAAACTTCTTCTTGAAAATCCCGGCAAGGTGTTTTCACGCGAGGATATTCTTGTAAAAGTGTGGGGGATGGATGTTATTGTTACTGAAAGGACCGTTGATGTAAATATTGCCAGATTAAGAATCAAACTCGGTAGTTTTAGTCAGAATCTTAAAAACAAAACCGGATACGGATATTTCTTTGAATTCTGAAGACAGTCAGATGAAAATAAAAAACTCTTTTAGAAATAATCTATTTCTTTGGTATTCAATAATATTCATAGTTTTTACAACGCTAATCCTTGCATATCTTTATAAAAGAGAAAAGGATTACAGGTTATCAAAACTGAATGATGAGCTTAAGACCATTACAGATATTGTAAATAATTTCATTATTGTTAATTCAATTTTTGAGCTTTCTGATTATGAAATAACTGATTCCCTTGTGAATCTCTTCCCCCAGGCTCATCTCAGGATCACAATAATAAAACCGGAGGGAGGAATTCTGTATGACAGCTTTTTCAGGGACTGGAAAAATATGGAGGATCATTCGGGAAGGCCAGAGGTAAAAGCATCTGTTAATACAGGATTTGGTACATCGATCAGAAAATCTGAAACTACGGGGCAGCCGTATTATTATTATGCGGCTAATTACAGAAGATATGTTATAAGGGCGGCTGTGTTATATGATATCAATGTCGTTAACTTTCTAAATGCGAGTAAGTTCTTCCTTCTGGTATTGTTCTTATCCTTCCTTGCAGTGTGGGCTACACTTCTCTTTGTGACCAGCAGATTCAGCGAATCGATCACCAAGCTTAAGGATTTTGCCCTGAAAGTAGGGAAGAATGAAACATTTGATTTCAAAACTAAATTCCCGAAAAATGAAATAGGTATTGTAGGAGAAGAAATCCTTGAGATATATAACAACCTTCTCAGAACAAAAAATGATCTTATAAATGAAAAAGAGAAGCTGTTCAATCACCTCAATGCACTGGATGAAGGAATAGCTTTCTTTTCCTTTGACAAATCCAGGATTTTAAATAACGATCATTTCATTCGCATTATGAATATGATTTCCGGAGATCTTAGAATATTCCCAACAAATGTTTTTGATATTTCAGAATTGTCCGCTATAAATGAATTCATCGCAAAATATTCAGATTCCGAAATAAATCAGGCAGATTTACCAAAAACAGAATACCAGCTGAACAAGGACGGAAGATATTTTCGTGTGCAATGTGTAATATTTTATGATAAAAGCTTTGAGATCATTCTGAGTGATATCACCAAAATTGGGAAAAGTAAAATAATCAAACAACAAATGACCTCAAATATAGCGCATGAGCTTAAGACTCCGGTATCTTCCATCAGGGGATATATTGAGACTCTTATGAATGATCCCGGAATTGATCAGAAGAAAAAGAAATACTTCCTTGAGAAAGCTCTGGCTCAAACCGACAGATTAATAGGACTGATAAATGATATTTCGGTACTCAACAGGATTGAAGAAGCAGGTTCATCTTTCAAACCGGAGAAGGTTAAAATAAGAAAAGTAATAAAAGAAGTATGTGAAAATTTCAAATCAGCCATAGAGGCAAAAATGATGAATATCGAAATGGATATCGACGGAGAAGTAACGGTAATAGGTGATAAGTCCCTTATTCTGTCAGTATTTCAAAACCTTATTGAAAATGCAATAAACTATGCAGGGGAAAAAACAACCATCAGGATTTTTGTATATAATGAAGATAAAAAATTCTACCATTTTTCTTTTTCTGATGATGGAGTAGGTATTCCGCCGGAACATATAAACCGTGTTTTTGAACGTTTTTACCGGGTCGATTCAGGAAGATCAAGAAAAAGCGGAGGGACAGGCCTTGGCCTGGCTATTGTTAAGAATGCAATTTTACTTCATAAGGGTGAAATACTTGTCAGAAACAAGGGAGAAGGCGGTACAGAATTTCTTTTTTCGCTTCCAAAATAGATCCTGTTTATTGAATGAAACTATTATAATTAATCTCAGATCTGTTTCATTAATGTATTGAATATTAAATACATTACAGCTCCGATCACTGCTGAAACCGGGATTGTTAGTATCCATGCCCAAAATATCTTTGTTGTTATTCCCCACTTTACAGCAGAAAGTCTTTTTGTTGCTCCTACTCCTATGATTGCTCCCGTAATTGTATGAGTGGTGCTTACCGGGATACCGAAATGAGTAGCTCCGAACAATGTCAGAGCACCAGCTGTTTCAGCACAAAAGCCCTCAAAAGGTTTTAGCTTCGTTATCCTCTGTCCCATGGTCTTTACGATCCTCCATCCTCCGAACAATGTTCCGAGGGCAATTGCCGCATGACAGGATAATACTATCCACAGATCAATGGGAGCATCTTTTGCTACATGGCCGGTTGTTATCATGGCAACCCATATTATTCCCATGGACTTTTGAGCATCATTTCCACCATGCCCCAGACTGAATGCCGATGCAGACAAGAGCTGAATCCTTCTGAACCACCGGTCAACACTGAATGGCGATTGTTTCTTTACAATGTGTAATACTATAACAGAAATGATAAAGGACATTATCATACCTAAAACAGGAGCAACTACTATGAAAACAGCTATTTTGATCACTCCTGAATAAATCACTGATCCCAATCCAAAGCCTGCAATACCTGCGCCAACAAGTCCTCCGACAAGGGTATGTGAAGAACTGGAAGGTAATCCCCACCACCAGGTGATAAGATTCCAGATAATTGCTGCAGTAACAGCAGCTGCTATCAGATTCAGAGAGATAATTTCCGGATTTACGACTCCTTTACCAATAGTAGTTGCTACTTTCAGCGGGAAAATTGCAAATGCCAGAAAATTGAAAAAGGCTGCAAGTGCAACTGCGGCAACTGGAGATAACACTTTGGTCGATACAACTGTTGCGATGGAGTTTGCTGAGTCGTGAAACCCATTAATAAAATCAAAGATCAGTACAAGAATTATTATTAAAATTAAAAACGTCATATTTTTAGTAAAATAGCTGCATTTACAGATTCCTGTCGTGTAAAATTAGGAACTATCCTATTGATATTAAGGATTCTATTGTTACAATTATGTTACAATTTTAAAATCTGCAAACATAAGTCGAGAGTTCGAGCCTCTCCGGGCTGACAGGAAAATAAGGCAGTTATTAATTGAAATAATAACTGCCTTTTTATTTGGATACATTTTCAAATATACGAAATTGACCTTAGTTAAATCCCCGGCACATGCACATAGGCATGAGCGGCATAATGAAATTGTTGTGTTTTAAATGAAACGCTGCCAAAGGATATACGATTTGTGAATGCAAAAATTTGAATGATCCGTATAAATAAAATAATAGTTTATCCCTTTTAGTTATAATTTTGAAATGGTCGGGTCAAACAAAAGAAGGAAATATGTTTTTGACATGTGTTTACAAAAAGAACAAACTGAAGGTCAGGATATTACTCATGTGTATTATTTTGATTTTACCAGCTGTCGGAAGTTGTGCCTCTCAAAACAAATACAGGAAACACGGACCTTCTCCCTGTCCATGTGAAACCAGTCTCAGAAAATGATTCTTACGCTCAACCTGAGAAAACCCCACAGTAATAAATGATCGGGTAATTTTTGTATTTTTATTCACTCATATTGAAAATCTTAATTTAGTAATGTCTGAGAACAACAAACTTGAATCTACTCTCTGGAAGACTGCAGATAAACTCCGGAATAATATGGATGCAGCCGAGTATAAACATGTAGTGCTTGGTCTGATATTTCTGAAGTATATCTCCGATTCATTTGAAGAACTATTTAAGAAGCTGCAGGTTGAAAAGGTAAATACAGGCGCTGATCCTGAGGATAAGGATGAATATACAGCTGAGAGGGTATTTTATGTTCCTCCCCGGGCAAGATGGAATTGGTTACAGAACAGGGCAAAACTACCCTCAATAGGAAAGGATGTTGATGATGCCATGGATGCCATTGAGAAGGACAATCCTTCACTCAAAGGGGTACTTCCAAAAGACTATGCCAGACCGGCTCTTGATAAACAGCGACTGGGAGAACTTATTGATCTGATTGGTTCAATTACACTATCGGAGGGTGGAAATAACAAAGGGAAAGATGTTCTCGGATTTGTTTTTGAATATTTCCTTGGTCAGTTTGCAGATGCAGAAGGCAAGAAAGGCGGTCAGTTCTATACTCCCCGGAGTATTGTAAAATTACTTGTGGAAATGCTTTCTCCCGAGGCTGAAAAGAGGGTTTATGACGGGTGTTGTGGC
>JAKQPD010000247.1 GCA_029564935.1 Bacteroidota bacterium | reverse complement strand
TGTTCTGAACGGTGATTTTTTCCACCCCCGGCAGGGAAAGCGCTTCAAATTCCCCGGTCAACGATCGGGCCTCATCGTACCACAGTATGATGCGGTGCTTCTGGAATAAATTACTTAAACTTTCTTCAATTTTGCTCATATGGCTTTTTCCTAATCCCTTATCTGACTTGTATCGATCCAGTCGAATTTTCGCACTTTCTCTTTTGTCTTCTTGTCGTTCAGCCCGTCCACCAGTGCTAGGGCACTTCCCAGCTTGTTGTAGTTCACCAGCACCCCGTCGTCCAGGTCCAGGGCGATCCTTTCGGTTGCCAGGGGGTAGAGGATCTCAGTCTCATACTGCATGCAATCCTCCAGCATCACGTTGATGCGGTCGATCTCCTTGCGGGCCTTGTTCTGTTCAATGACCGAACCCTCCACCTCGATGTGCTCCTGCTGGGAGCGGTACATCTTCAGCTTCTCAATAAACTCCTTTAGATAAGAATTTAAGATCCGATTAATCGTGTCAGGAGTGTACCTGTGCAGGTAGACCAGGACATTGAAGTACCCCTTGGGTGAGGAGAACATCCAGTAGATTGGGCGCTTCTTGTATCGCCTGATGTGATCCTTGTAGAAGTCCCGGGTGAAGTATTTGCGGATATCCTTGCCCAGGCACTCCTCCACGAAGTCGAGGTTCTTCCGGAAGTTCTCTTCCCCAAAGCTCGCTTTCAGGAAAGTATAAAACCGTTCCACGATATCGTCGCGAAACCACTCATCGTCCAGCACCGGAATGATGTTATCCCTGTCCGGCACGAAGGTCAGCTCCTCTTCTCCTCTGCCCACCTTCTCCAGATAATCCTGCAGCGTCTCACCCTGGTTGGCTAAAATCAGCCCCGGTTTGTCCAGGGAGTAACGGCCAAACATGCACCCAACGGCATAGCTTACAAACTGGGCAAACACCTCATCGGCATGGAACACCAGCTCACCGTTCTCGATGGAGGTCTCCTCCTGCAGGATGGTGATCTCCTCCAGCGGTACATCGGGTGTCAGCTCGTCCTGAAGGCCGTATATCTCGATAAACTGCCGGTTGAGCTCCTCTTCGTTGCGGTGAAGCTGGAAAAACATTTCTGTCCATTTTGATTTATATGCTTCATAGCAATCCTCCAACAAATTACTGTCGGTTGGTATCTTTTCTATTTCTAAAATTTCATCGCGATCTTCATTGTTAAGCAAATCAATATCGGCACAGTTCTGACTACAATTTGAAATACACCTAATCAGCTCATTTTGTTGAAAGTCCCAAGAAGTTTCGCGGGAGTCCCAATCTGATTTTGATATAGATATATTGTGTTGTACGTGCAAAACAATATTATCAAAAAATACAACATTAGAATTGACTGGTAACTTCTTAATATGATCAACTTCGTAATTTAATGTTGGGCTAATCAACTCCAATATTATATCTATTATTTTACTATTGCATAAACCAAGTATGTACTCATTATCCTTTAATTTAAAGATACTACATCCTGCTATATCGAAGACACAACCTCTTTGCATCAATCTCATAGAGAATCTTCCACTTGAAATTTTAGACCAAGTTAAACCAGTTTGAAAATAATATTCTGGATCTCGTAATCGATAATTGTTATTATAACCTGAATATTTAATTTCGTATCCATCATTTTCGAGATTTATAATATGTTCAATATTTCCATACCACCTTCGATATCCTCCCCCTTTATTATACAGAAACCATCTTTTCTTATATTTTATAATATCAGAACTTTGAATACTATTATAACCTATTTTCAGATTATTTACTTCATACCAATGTCTTAAGAAAGCAATTGTATTACCTGGAATTAATCCTTGTCTGACATCTCCTAATTCTTGAATTTTATCCGAATTTTCAAATATTCTATAAATGCTATTTTTAACCCAATACCCAATCGGACTTCCCGGAATTTTCTCGAAATCTTTTTGGTTAGCAGTATAGAACCAGCCGCATTGTGGATTCTGAATGGCTTCAAGGGTTTTGTTTCGTTTCAACTCAGAGTTGTCAAAATCTACCAAACGAACATATGATCCCTTGTACGTTGGTTTAGCATTTAGAAATGTGAAAGATGCATTCTGAACGACTTCTCCTCCAATC
>JAKQPD010000219.1 GCA_029564935.1 Bacteroidota bacterium | reverse complement strand
ATCTGTCTTTCATGATTAGAAAGGTAATAAGATTTCACTTTGCTGTAACATAGCTAAACGATATTCGTATATCGAATCTAGAGCACAGTAATACATTAACTTTTCAGAACCCCCTGGCATTTGCAGTAGTTCATATATTCTGTTAATTGCATTACTATCTTTCTCATTATTGGAGCGTAAGTAAGGAGCTATCTCACTATCATAATCTACTATTCCAAAGTGAACATAGACTAGGAATTTTAAACCAGTAACCCCGTATCGGTTATCCAATATATGGGCTGCGATCATCGTATCCCAGACCCAGTTCTGAACTTCCACCCTTAATTTAGATTGAGTCCACATATGTTCGAACTTCATGTTTTGGGCTATCTTTCCAACCTTCGGATCAGATAGTAACCGGATGAAGGGTTTCCATTCCAATGGAGTTTTTGGAGAATGAAATACATAGCAATGATCTGGGGAATCTGCTACAGATGCTACTACAATTTTATGTCCTCTTGCATGGGGCTTCTTTCCAGTAGTCTCATAATCAAAGGAAATTACTCCATCTTTGATTCGATCCAAAACCCTTAAGTCTGGAGGATATTCCACATATGGTTCTTTATGCTTGAGGAAAGGCTTTTCCAAAAGGGAGAAAGCCTCTCTCAAATCCCTTATCCATATGGAATCTACATCAGCACTATCTGAACGCTCTACGAAACTAGGATGGTAGGTAGGACAGATCCACGTATTTAAATCCTGATCAGGTATCTGCCAACCTCTCCATTTGGAGATGCCTCCTAACTCCTTCTTCCATCTAGAACCTATTACACTAGTCACCGCTGAGTTACCTAACAGCACAACTAGTTTAGGATTATACTGATGAATATACCGCAGCGTAGTTCTTCTGCAGTTTTCAATCTCTTCATTCGTAGGTGCTCTATTATCCCCTCTAGCATCAGTTGGTCTACAGTGACAGGCGTTAATGTTAATACAATCCTCAAATAAGTCTATCCCCAATTTGCGGTAGGTCCGCTGAAGTAACTTTCCTGTTTTTCCCTGCCAAGGTTTTCCAGCAGCATCTTCTTCTTCTCCGGGAGCTTCCCCGATATTCATTATACCCTTCTTGAAGTTGCCGTACGGCTTCATACGTGGAGAATTTACATTCTTGTAAAGCCCACAGGAAGCACACGAACGAACTTTTCCATCCGGTCGGGAAAGAGAGGCTGTTTCCTTTGACGTGAAGAATTTTTGCATCATACCCTTAACAGTGACATGTATTCCCAGCCCGCTCCATTAAACTTTATCTTTGAAGTTCCTATCCAACAGGCAGAAGTCTTTTTCAGAATATCCTTCAGGAATGCCGGAGCAATACGGATGGAGAAGTTTTCACCCCCCTCATATTCAGCGTCTACCTCTTCTTCAAACCAAGCTACATCACATTCTGCAATGATACTGAATTTACCCTTTTCTAGGGAAAATAATATTTCTTCATCTAGAAAGGATTTGCGGGAAGCAAAAATCATAGCCCTGTTTAAAACATCGTCAATTGATTCCGGCAGGACGAGCTTCTTTCCATCCATCTTTGTCCAAGAGGTAGTATTGGGAAACTTCTCTTCAAATACCCGACTTGAAAATATAGTCTCTTCTTCAGTCTTGAAATGAACCCACCCCATTCCTTCGGCTATGTGGGTTATTTTCCCCATATGAGCTAGACTAGAAATGTTAGAGGATGGAATCACAAACGTGTTGATTCCCAATTCCCCTACGAGATCATGACGGGCTATCCTATATCCATCTGAAGCCTCTACAAAGCCCTTCGAGCTGACGTGCACTCCTGATAGGATAGGAGAATCCAATCCTTTACCAGCCGCAAATACGACGAATGAAAGGGCCTCTATCAGATTTTCAGGAGCATCAAACCAATCTTCGATCTCTCCTATTTCCTCATCAATAGGTAGGTCTATGTCTTTCTGAAGGACTAGGCCTGAACGCATTCGTCCTGCCCGGATAATTATTTCAGAGTTCTTGTTACGGGTAAGCTCAATTGTTTCGTCTGCAATCTTTGACAGTAGGGGATAGAGGATTTTAGCCTCAATAGCCCCTTCCAATCCCTCCATACCTTCAATAGGATGGGATATGCTAATCTCGTCATTATAAGTTACCACCCTGTCTTTAAAGAAGGCAAACGTGGTAGCCTGTTCGATGTTACTTTCTTTATTGGATACTCCCGGACTAACTATATCTAGGATTCCCAATAGTTCTTTTCGATTGATTTTCATGCTCTTGTTTTATTTTAATCGTTCATATGAGTAAATACGTACTTTGGAAATAGGGTTCATCTTATCTTTAAACCTTTCCAATCCTGAACTGCCTAACGTACCCCCATCGTTTACTAGCTTATCAGCTGCAAGTATTTCCTGGTCTGTGTAAAATAGGTAACGCATAAATTCAGCCAGATAAGGTTCTCCCGGTTTTACAATACAGATGCGGTAATTTATGTATTTCCAATTCTCGTCCCAGGCGTTAATTCCTACTAACCGCCCTGCCTTATTATACAGAAACCTTCTATAAATGCCAGGGAGCTGTGCAAATATGGCAAATCTTGCCAGAAATTCCCCGTCCTCTGCGTGCTCCGCTAACTCTTCTAGCCACTCTCCGATAAGATTTCCCCCTTCCTTAAGGCCGGGGGATTTATCATTGTAAGACCAATCTGGATTCCGTAAGGGCCACTTGCGACAATTCTTGCGAAAGATTTCCCACTCCCCCCCAACCATAACTGTAAAGTTAAGAGGTCGGAAAATGTACTGCCAATCCAAGAATTTGTAGTATTTATCTATCTTCCGGTAAGCATCTCCAAACATGGCCCAAATCTTACTAGCCATGTAGTCTACATTAGAATCTCCTATGGGCAGAGGGGGAAACATACAATACCCCTGATCTTCTACCCATACCCATCCATCTTTACGAACCCCCCGTATATTACTCAATTTCAGATAGGGGTAACTCATAAAGAAGTTTGGTTCCATTTCCAACTCACTCGCCCTCGTCAAGTAGAGTTCTAGATTGTTTGCTTTTGTCATTGGGAACCTGTACTTTCTTTTTTGATTTGCTTTGTGGTAGTCTACCGCTCTTAATGTGAGCTATCAACTGCCGGCTTACGCCTCCTGACTTTCTGCTCTTGCCGCCCATTGTTTTGTACCTCCCTTATTTTAATTATCTCATCATATAAGCACCCTGCTACGAGTGCTACCATATCCCGTTTGTTTCTGTCGAAACTCCGGACAATTATAAACGATCCTTCCGTATCCCTGCCTGAGAATTCAAACTTGAGATTATCCTCAAATTGGAATAGGCTTGCTAGGTCATTTGTTTTAATTCCTACCGGACCAAAGCTTTCTTCAAGCTCCACAACGTCCATACGTTTAGTACTTTGAGTAACTGTAATCAGTCCTCCTGAATATATGTTACGTTGCACAATAGTATATGAAGCTCCTTTCTCCCCGGAGAATTCCACGTGACTCAAGTCTGAATCAAGTAACCCTATGATAGACTGATTGAGCACGACCCCCTTTATCATTGGAGGTGCTGCTTCGACCAAGTTATTAAAAAGAGTTCGAACCTCTTCAGGAGTGTATTCAGCCCGTCCGCAGCTTTTACTACGAACATGCCCGGCTTTCTCCGTAATGAATATCACCTTTCCATCTACCTCTTCGAATTCAGAGCCTTCATAGTCACTAGCCCGGAACGAGATTGGATCTACAAAAGTAGGCTCATCCTTTTTCAATCGGAATCTTACCAATACAGTGTGATCATAATTGAGCACGTAAATTTCCTTTTTATCTGCATAAACAGAATTGCGGAGTCCTCCGCTCTGATCCATTACCTGAGCAAGGGCGAAGATTTCCTCAACGGCTTTTCCCTGTTTTTCCTTTCCAATATTCATATGATTTCATTTAAAAGTTTTTCCCTATAATCATCTTCTTTACGATAAGTCCATATTGCTCCGTCCTCATCCAATCCGGCAGCGGTAAGTCCTGCAGCCCATCTATGAGAGTAGGCAACATTGCCTTCCAAGTTCCAAAGCTTTTTTACCTCTCCCTTCAGGTCCTCCGTTAAAAAGCCTCCGTGCTCATCTACCCAAGCTACATATTGTTTCCAGCTAGTCTTTTGTCCCTCTCGTTCTTTGACGAAACGGGCAGCCATTACTGTGCATCCATAACTGAACCCTCCTTTAAACCAGTCTCCTACTTCACAGCAGACAGACTGATTATTGGAAGGGACGTTCCCCATATCAAACGTACTGCAGGAAAACCCCCTGTCCCGGAATAGTTCCATAAACTTACCTAGCAGTAGTGATCCTAGAGGTTGGCTATCACATCCTGCTAGGAACATACGATCAAAGTCATATCCTACATTTATAAAGCTCTGACGAATTCCCTGATTCTGGGCGGTGTAGGAATAAGTATCAAACGTGATATGACGAACTCCGGCATTCCAGACATCCTCCATATACTTTTCAACCTCTTCCGGGTCATCTGTAAGCAGGAACAGATATGGTTCTATCCTAGCTACAACCCGTACCCCGGCAGCGGATAGTTCGCTCATCGCCTGAATTCGTTCCTCATAAGTAGGTGCTCCGGGTTCTAGGTTCTTCAAAACCTCGTTGCTACTTGAAATTAGGGTGATGTGAATAGCCGTACCAGCCTTGTTATCTGCTAACGCCCGTAGATATTCATCCTCTGCGGGCAGGGCAGCTTTGCTGTTTATCATCACCGGATACGAAATATCCCGTAGGTACTGTAACATCTCTAGGGAAATATGCTCCCGGCCCTCCTTCTTGAGGAAATCCTCAAAGCGAATCCCCATACGAACGGGAATCTCCAAGGCAAAAGCTTTATTAATCCCTGTTAATCCTTTCTTTTCCTCAACTGACATAACTCTGTACTTCCCCATCTTGTCCATCTCTTCCTTGTAGTAAGTAGGATTGCAGTGACGGAATCCCATTGTCTTACTATTATCGAAGAATGCAGTGTAAAGAGAGGCCCTAAATGCGTTAGCGTAACAATATGTACAAGCAAAAGGACATATCAATCCGTCCCAGATATCCATATTGAAGGGCATAGGACAGGCAGCTGCCCGGACTGAAATCTCCAAAAACGAGTTGATTTCTTCCGTATTCAATAAGCGTTCCTGTTTACGCCATTCGTTATGAACTAGGTTAAACTGACTGTAATTCCTCTTGCGTCCTTTCTCACGCACCTGGTCCTCTTTCCGGAATGTAGTCTTTAACTGATGAGACATACCTCCGACAGCCCTTGCGATCAATTTTCTCAATTCCCAATAATTCATTCTCTTAATTTTCTTCGTTTTTCCTGTAGTTTGCTTTCCCAATCACTTGGCACCTCTTCCCCAATCATGGTAGGTAGAATTAAGCCTATCACCTTTAAGTAATCAATAGCCATATCTATGGCTAATACAGAACTCATTCCTACTGATTGGGTAGTCTCTTCTCCGAACAGCCCGTGAATCTTCCAGGGTTTTCCGGGAACGTACCCGTCAAGTAGTGCTTTAAATAGGTTGTAATTCTTTTCAAATATGCGTACAACCTTTCCTGTCTTTCTGTCTATAATGATGCAATTCTTACTGTATGGAAGATTTGGTTTGATCAAAAAGTTCTGATCATAATTCTTTGCCTTCCATATCTTTGCTAATTCTTCGTATGTAAAACTCTTAACTGTTCCGGCCATTTCGGTTCAAATTTAAACATTATCTTCCAATATTCCAAAACAAAATTGGTTCTGGTATATACTGAATTTTTACTAACCATTCCCACGCCTTAAGATCATAATAAGG